>JBQGEI010000157.1:0-10698 GCA_052039535.1 Pseudoxanthomonas sp. | reverse complement strand
GCGACGGCCTTGCGGGCGCCGTCGTTGATGTCGTCGGCCGGGGTGATGGCCAGGCCGGACTCGGCCAGCAGCTTCTTGCCGGCTTCCACGTTGGTGCCTTCCAGGCGCACGATCACCGGCACCTTGACGTCCACTTCCTTGACCGCCGCGATGATGCCCTCGGCGATCATGTCGCAGCGGACGATTCCGCCGAAGATGTTGACGAAGATCGCCTTGACCTTGTCCGAGGACAGGATCAGCTTGAACGCCTCGGTCACGCGCTCCTTGGTCGCGCCGCCGCCCACGTCCAGGAAGTTGGCCGGGGAACCGCCGTTGAGCGCGATCACGTCCATGGTCGCCATGGCCAGGCCGGCGCCGTTGACCATGCAGCCGATGTTGCCGTCCATGGTCACGTAGTTGAGGTCGTACTCGCTGGCGCGCACCTCGGCCTCGTCCTCCTGCGTGGTGTCACGCATGGCGGCCAGGTCCTTGTGGCGGAAGGTGGCGTTGTCGTCGCTGTTGACCTTGCCATCCAGCGCGTACAGGTCGCCGCTGTCGAGGATGGCCAGCGGATTGAGCTCCACCAGCGACAGGTCCTTGGCGTTGAACAGCCGGTACAGGCCGTCCATGATCTTCGCCAGCTGGTTGGCCTGCTTGGCGTTCAGGCCCATGGCGAAGCCGATGTCGCGGCCCTGGTAGGGCTGGAAGCCCTCGACGAAGTCCACGTTGAGCGTGTGGATCTTGTCCGGGGTCTCGGCCGCGACCTGCTCGATGTCCACGCCGCCCTCGGAAGAGACGATGTAGGTGATCGAACGGGTGCCGCGGTCCACCAGCACCGACAGGTACAGCTCCTTGGCGATCTCGCCGGCCTCGGTGACCAGCACCAGGTTCACCGGCAGGGCCACGCCGGCGGACTGGTAGGTCGCCATGTTCGTGCCCAGCATGTTGCCGGCCGCGGTCTTCACATCGTCGAGGGTCTTGCAGAACTTCACGCCGCCGGCCTTGCCGCGACCGCCCGCGTGGATCTGCGCCTTGACCATCCAGGGGCCATTGCCCAGGGACTTGGCGGCCTCGACCGCTTCTTCGGCCGTGGACGCGACGCGTCCGGCCGGAACCGGGATGCCATAGTCGGCAAAAAGCTGTTTCGCCTGGTACTCGTGGAAATTCATGCTTCACCAATGGGTGGGGAACGGCCGCCTGCGGCCGGCGGGAGCGGGCCGCGGGGGCCCGCGCGCGTACCTGGCGGGGGCGTTATTGTCGCTGACGGGGGCCGGTGGTGCAAAACGCGGGCCCGGCGGCAGCCGGCGCCGGCCCGGGGCTTCCTATACTTGCCCGGCGCCAGCCACCGGGGAACCTTCCGCTTGTCCCATCCCTCGCTGATCGACCGGATCGAATCCATTCCCCGGCGGGAGCTGTACGCCTTCGGCCTGTACCGTGTCCTGGAGGCGGGCCTGATCGCCGCGCTGGCCTTCAGCCCGCTGAGCGAGATGGCCAAGCCGGTGGACCTGGCGCTGGCCGGGGTGGTGGCCGGCGGCTACATGGTCGCCTCGGCGGTGCTGCTGGTGCTCAGCCGCAACGAGGGCTGGCTGGTGCCCCTGGTGTTCGGCGGCGCCTGCCTGGACATCGTGGCCGCCGCGCTGGCCACCCATGCGATGCCCGACGTCGGCGCCGGCATCGCCATGATGCTGCTGTTCAACGTCGCCGCCGGGGCCATGCTGCTGCGCCTGCGCTACGGCCTGACGCTGGCGGTGCTGGCGTCGCTGGCGCTGGTGGCCGAGTACATGTGGACGGTGCTGGACGGCACCGGCCCGCCGCCGCGGCCGCTGGCGGAACTGTGCATGTTCGTCACCAGCTACCTGGCGCTGGCCTGGCTGGGCCACCAGATCGGCCATCGCGCGCGTGCCAGCGAGGAGCTGGCCGACACCCGCGGCGCCCAGGTGGCCAACCTGGTGGAGATCAACGAACTGATCATCCGGCGCATGCGCACGGGCGTGCTGGTGGTCGATGGCCAGACCCGGATCACCCTGGCCAACGAGGCGGCCGCCCTGCTGCTGGGCGATGCGATGCGCGGCGCCGGCGGCGACCAGCTGTCCACTGTGGCGCCGGAACTGGCCTGGCGCCTGCAGCGCTGGCGCCAGGGGGGCGAGGGCGATGTCGGCCCGCTGCAGCTGGGCCCGGACCTGCCCGAGGTGCAGCCGCGGTTTGCCCGGCTGCTGGCCCACAGCGACCTGTCGCTTGTGTTCCTGGACGACACCACCGTGGTGTCGCGGAGGGCCGAATCCCTGACCCTGGCGGCGATGGGGCGCTTCTCGGCCAGCCTGGCCCACGAGATCCGCAACCCGCTGGCGGCGATCAACTACGCGGTCCAGCTGCTGGAGGAGTCGCGCATGGACGATGCCGACCGGCGCCTGCTGCAGATCATCCACCAGCAGTGCCAGCGCACCAACGGCATCGTCGAGAGCGTCCTGGGCATGGCACGACGCGAGCGCGCCAACCCCGAGCACCTGGACCTGGCCGGCTTCGTCCAGCGCTTCGTCGAGGACTACCGCAGCACCCTGTCGATCGAGAACGACAGCCTGGAAGCGGTGCTCCCGGCGCAGGCGGTCACCGCGCTGGTCGACCCGGCGCACCTGCAGCAGGTTCTCACCGCGCTGGTGCACAACGCCCTGCGCTACGGGCGGATGATGGACGAGCCGGCGCGGGTCAAGGTACGGGTGTCCGGCGGCGGGCGGCACGCGGTGCTGGAGGTGCTCGACCGTGGCCCCGGCATCCCCGACGGGGTGGTCGCCCAGCTGTTCCGCCCGTTCTTCACCACCTCCGAGCATGGCACCGGCCTGGGGCTGTACATCGCCGGCGAGCTGGCGCGTGCCAACCAGGCCACCCTGGAGTATGTGCCGGTGCCCGGCGGCGGCGCCTGCTTCCGCATCACCCTGCCCGGCCCGCACGGCATGCTCGCCGGATGAGCACCGGCGGGCGTGGACCCCTGCCACCGCGTGGGCTATCGTTCCCCGCCATGAGCCCAAGCCGCAGCGCCCTGATCGTCGACGACGAACGCGATATCCGTGAGCTGCTGGTGCTGACCCTCGGGCGGATGGGCCTGCGGGTGGACACCGCCGCCAACCTCGGCGAGGCGCGCGAGCTGCTGGCCGGCGGCCGTTACGACCTGTGCTTCACCGACATGCGCCTGCCGGACGGCAATGGCATCGAGCTGGTGGGCGAGATCGCGCGCAACCACCCGTCCACGCCGGTGGCCATGATCACCGCATTCGGCAGCATGGACCTGGCGGTGGAGGCGCTGAAGGCCGGCGCGTTCGACTTCGTCAGCAAGCCGGTGGACATCAACGTGCTGCGCGGACTGGTGCGGCATGCGCTGGAGCTCAACAACACCGAACGCACGCCCCCGCCCCCGCCTCTGCCGGAGCACGCCAGCCGGCTGCTGGGCGATTCGCCGGCCATGCACGCCCTGCGCGGCACGATCGCCAAGGTCGCCCGCAGCCAGGCCCCGGTCTACATCCTGGGCGAGTCCGGGGTGGGCAAGGAACTGGTCGCGCGCACCATCCACGAGCAGGGCGCACGCGCCGGTGGCGCCTTCGTGCCGGTCAACTGCGGCGCGATCCCGGCCGAGCTGATGGAAAGCGAGTTCTTCGGCCACCGCAAGGGCAGCTTCACCGGCGCCCACGCCGACAAGCCGGGCCTGTTCCAGGCCGCCAGCGGCGGCACCCTGTTCCTGGACGAGGTGGCCGAGCTGCCGCTGGCCATGCAGGTCAAGCTGCTGCGCGCGATCCAGGAGAAGTCGGTGCGGCCGGTCGGCGCGGCCAGCGAGATCCCGGTGGACGTGCGCATCCTGTCGGCCACCCACAAGGACCTGGCCGAACTGGTGGCCGAGGGCCGCTTCCGGCACGACCTCTACTACCGGATCAACGTGATCGAACTGCGGGTGCCGCCGCTGCGCGAGCGCACCGCCGACCTGCCGCAGCTGGCCGGAGCGATCCTGGACCGGCTCTCCGCCTCCCAGGGCCGCCCGCCCCCGCAGCTGGGCGAGGCGGCGCTGGCGGCGCTGGCGCGCTACCCCTTCCCCGGCAACGTGCGCGAACTGGAGAACGTGCTGGAGCGGGCGCTGGCCCTGGCCGAAGGCGACCGCATCGACATGGACGACCTGCACCTGCCGTCGGCGCCGGTGCGGCTGGCGGCCGTGCCGGACAACGGCAGCGAGCCCCTGCCTGGGATCGATCCCGGCGGCGGCGCCCTGCCCTCCTACATCGAGCAGCTGGAGCGGGCGGCGATCCAGAAGGCGCTGGAAGACAACCGCTGGAACAAGACCCGGGCCGCCGCGCAGCTGGGCATCACCTTCCGCGCGCTGCGCTACAAGCTCAAGAAGCTCGGCATGGACTGACGCCGGTGGCGCAGGCCGGCAGGCGGCATCGCTGGGCCGGCGCGCCCGGCAGCGGTGATAATGGCGCATGACCACGCCCCACACGCCGAAGAAATCCCTGGGCCAGAACTTCCTGCACGACGCCAGCTACATCGGGCGCATCGTGCAGGCCATCGATCCGCGCCCGGGCGACCGGGTGGTCGAGATCGGCCCGGGCCAGGGCGCGCTGACCTTGCCGCTGCTGCGCCGCCACGGCGCCCTGACGGTGATCGAGTTCGACCGCGACCTGGTCGGCCCGCTGGCCGACATGGCCGCCGGGGTGGGCGAGCTGGAGATCATCCACCGCGACGTCCTGCAGGTGGACTTCACCGCGCTGGCCGCGGGCACGCCCTTCAAGCTGGCCGGCAACCTGCCCTACAACATCTCCTCGCCGATCCTGTTCCACGCCCTGGAGCACGCGGCGGTGGTGCGCGACATGGTGTTCATGCTGCAGAAGGAAGTGGTCGACCGCATGGGCGCGCCGCCGGGCTCCAAGGTCTACGGCCGGCTCAGCGTGATGCTCCAGGCGTACTGCCAGGTGCAGCCGCTGTTCGTGGTGCCGCCCGGCGCGTTCCGCCCGGCGCCCAAGGTCGATTCGGCCGTGGTGCGGCTGGTGCCGCGCGACCCGGCCACCGTGGCCATCGCCGACCGCCGCCGCTTCGAGCACGTGGTCCGCGCCGCCTTCGGACAGCGCCGCAAGACCCTGCGCAACGCGCTGCGCGAGGTATGCACCCAGCAGCAGTTCGACGCCGCCGGCGTCAGTGCGGACGCGCGCGCCGAGCAGGTCGACGTGGCCGGCTTCATCCGTCTGGCCAACGCCTGATCCAGGCCTCCGCGCGCGGCGGCGCGCACGTGCGCGCGGGTCGGCGTCTGGCCGCCGGCATCACGCGGCGTTCGCTTACACTGTCGCCATGTCCCGCTCCGATACGCAAACACCCTACGCGATCGAGGTCGAAGTCGCGCCGCGGTTCCTGGAAGACCAGTCCGAGCCCGATGCCGACCGCTACGTGTTCGCCTACACCATCCGGATCCACAACCGCGGCAGTGTCGCGGCGCGCCTGCTGGCGCGGCACTGGACCATCACCGACGGCCACGGGCGCACCGAGGAGGTGCACGGCGAGGGCGTGGTCGGCGAGCAGCCCTGGCTGGCACCGGGCGAGGACTTCGAATACACCTCCGGCGTGGTGCTGGAGACCGGCGACGGCGCGATGCAGGGCAGCTACGACATGCTCGCCGCCGACGGCACCCGGTTCGACGCGCCGATCGCCCCGTTCCTGCTGACCGTCCCGCGGACCCTGCACTGAGGCCGCCACGATGACCACATGGGCCATCGGCGACCTGCAGGGCTGCTACGACGCCACCCAGCGCCTGCGGGAGACGATCCGCTTCGACCCGGCGGCCGACCGGCTGTGGTTCTGCGGCGACCTGGTCAACCGCGGCGGGCAGTCGCTGGAAACCCTGCGCCTGGTGCACTCGCTGCGCGAGCGCAGCGTGGTGGTGCTGGGCAACCACGACCTGTCGCTGCTGGCCATCGGCGAGCGGCCACTGTCGGAGAAGCGCAAGGTCAACCCGGACCTGCAGCGGGTGGTGCTGGCCGACGATGCCGGCGAGCTGCTGGGGTGGCTGCGCCGGCAGAAGCTGGTGCACGCGGACCGCGACCTGGGGTGGATGATGGTCCACGCCGGGCTGGCGCCGCAGTGGACCACGCAGATGGCCGAGCAGCTGGCCGGCGAGGTCCAGCGCCAGCTGCGCAGCGACGGCTACCGGGGCCTGCTGCGCAACATGTACGGCGACAAGCCGCACTGGTCGCCGGGGCTGCGCGGCCAGGACCGCTGGCGCGCGATCATCAACTGGTTCACCCGGGCCCGCTACTGCACCCCGCGCGGGCGCATCGCCATCGACGAGAAGGGAGCGCCGGGCACCCAGGCCCCGGGCCTGTACCCGTGGTACGAGGTGCCCGGGCATGCGCCGCGCGACCTGAAGATCGTGTGCGGCCACTGGTCCACGCTGGGCCTGCACATCGGCGGCGGGGTGCACGCGATCGACACCGGCGCGGTCTGGGGCGGGCGCCTGACCGCGCTGCGGCTGGAAGGCGAGGAGCTGTGCGTGGTGCAGGCGCCTGGGCGCGACGTGGGCGGGTTGCCGCACCCGCGCAAGGACTGAGTGCCACTCAGCCGGCGCGGCGCCGGTAGTGGATGAACGCGAAGGCGTGGGCGTTGCGGGCGTCGGCGGGGTGCCGCTCGCGCGCCAGCTCCTCCCACTGCGCCGCATCCCACTGCGGGAAGAAGGTGTCGGCGTCGGCCACCACGGTGTCGACCAGGGTCAGGTGCAGGTCGGTGGCCAACGGAAGTGCCAGCGCGTAGACCTCCCCGCCGCCGATCACGCTCAGGGTCGAAGCCTGCCGCTGCCGGGCCAGTGCCAGCGCCTGGTCCAGCGAGCCGACCGCCTCCATGCCGGCGAACGGCACCCGGCCGCTGCGGGTCAGCACCAGGTTGTCGCGCCCGGGCAGTGCCCGGCCCAGCGACTGCGCGGTGCGCCGGCCCATCAGCACCGGCGTGCCCAGGGTCAGGGCCTTGAACCGCTTCAGGTCGTCCGGCAGCCGCCACGGCAGGTCGTTGCCGCGCCCGATGGCGCGGTGCCGGTCCATGGCCACGACCAGGGCGATGCGCACGTCAGACCGCCACCGGCGCCTTGATCGCCGGCAGCGGGTCATAGCCCTCGATGGCGATGTCCTCGAAGCGTAACGCGAACAGGTCCCGCACTTCCGGGTTCAGGCGCAGCCGCGGCAGCGGCCGCGGGGTGCGCGCCAGCTGCTCGCGCGCCTGTTCGAAGTGGTTGGAGTACAGGTGCGCGTCGCCCAGGGTATGCACGAAATCGCCAACCTCCAGGCCGGTGGCCTGGGCCACCATGTGGGTCAGCAGCGCGTAGCTGGCGATGTTGAACGGCACGCCCAGGAAGATGTCGCCGCTGCGCTGGTACAGCTGGCAGCTCAGGCGCCCGTCGGCCACGTAGAACTGGAACATGGTGTGGCACGGCATCAGCGCCATCTTCGGCAGCTCCGCCACGTTCCAGGCGCTGACCACCAGCCGGCGCGAGTCCGGGTTGCGCTGGATTTCCTCCACCACCCAGCGGATCTGGTCGATCTCGCTGCCATCGCTGCCGGTCCAGCGGCGCCACTGCTTGCCGTACACCGGTCCCAGTTCGCCGTCCGCGTCGGCCCACTCGTCCCAGATGCTGACCTTGTTGTCCTTCAGGTAGGCGATGTTGGTCTCGCCTTTCAGGAACCACAGCAGCTCGTGGATGATCGAGCGCAGGTGCAGCTTCTTGGTGGTGACCAGCGGGAAGCCCTGGCGCAGGTCGAAGCGCATCTGCCAGCCGAACACGCTGCGGGTGCCGGTGCCGGTGCGGTCGGCCTTGTCGGTGCCGCGCTCGAGCACGTGCGCGAGCAGGTCCAGGTACTGCCTCACGCCCTGTCTCCGGCCGCAGGCACCACCGGCTGCAGCACCGGTGCGGTATGCGAGCGCCACAGCAGGAACAGGCCCAGCGCCACCAGCGGCAGGCTCAGCACCTGGCCCATGGTCAGCCAGCCGAAGGCGAGGTAGCCGATCTGGGCATCAGGCACGCGCACGAACTCCACCACGAAGCGGAACGCCCCGTACAGCAGCGCGAACAGCCCCGACACCGCGTAGCGCCGGCGCGGCCGGCGCGAGAACCACCACAGCGCGCAGAACATCACCGCACCTTCGAGGAAGGCCTGGTAGAGCTGCGAGGGATGGCGTGCGAAGGCGTCCAGCGCCCCGGCGTCGAACTGCGCCTTGAGCGCCGCCGGATCCAGCACCCGGAACCGCTCCGGCAGGCCGGACGGGAACACCACGCCCCAGCCGCCGCCGGTGTACTTGCCCCACAACTCGCCGCCGATGTAGTTGCCCAGCCGGCCGAAGCCCAGGCCCATCGGCACCAGCGGCGCGACGAAATCCATGGTGTCGAAGAAGTGCAGGCGCTGGCGCCGCGACCACAGCCAGCTGGCCAGCAGCACGCCGAGCAGGCCGCCGTGGAAACTCATGCCGCCGTCCCACACCCGCACCACCATCAGCGGGTCGCGCAGGGCATCGCCCAGTGCGTAGAACAGCACGTAGCCCAGGCGCCCGCCCAGGACCACGCCGAGCATGCCGTAGAACAGCAGGTCGGAGAACGCATTGCCGTCCACGCCCGGGAGCCGGCCGGCGCGGATGCGCCGCTGGCCCAGCCACCAGGCACTGGCGAAGGCGAGCAGGTACATCACCCCGTACCAGTGGATCTCGAACGGGCCGAGTCGCAGGGCGATGGGGTCGATCTGGTGCAGGATGGTCATGGGCGCCACGGGCTGGAAAACCGGCCTATTGTGCGGCAAGCCACGCCGGGGTGGCGGCCGCCCGCCCGGCGCTAGGCGCCGGGCGGCGGGACGGGGCTCAGAATTCGCCGGCGCCCGGGATGTGCCTGGCGCGCGCGCGGCGGCGCATCAGCAGGTTGAAGGTCTCCACCATCACCGAGAAGGCCATGGCGAAGTAGATGTACGGCTTGGGCACGTGCACGTCCAGGCCGTCCAGGATCAGCACCACGCCGATCAGCAGGATGAAGGCCAGCGCCAGCATCTTGATGGTCGGGTTGTCGTCGATGAAGCGCCCCAGCGGGTTGGCCGCCAGCAGCATGATCGCCACCGCCAGCAGGATCGCGAACACCATCACCGGGATGTGTTCGGCGATGCCCACCGCGGTGATCACCGAATCCAGCGAGAACACGATGTCGATCACCGCGATCTGGGCGATCACCACCCAGAACACCTGGGAGCTCTTGGTGGTGCGCGGATCCTCGTCGTGGCCGCCGGTGATCAGCTCGCGGATCTCCATCGCGCCCTTGACCAGCAGGAAGGCGCCGCCCAGCACCAGGATCAGGTCCCGGACCGAGATGCCCATGCCGGCGACGGTGAACAGGTCGCTCTGCATCCGCGCCAGGAAGGCCAGCGAGACCAGCAGCGCGATCCGGGTGATGCAGGCCACCGCGATGCCGAACTTGCGGGCGAACGCGCGCTGCTCGACCGGCAGCCGGCCGACGGCGATCGAGATGAAGACCAGGTTGTCGATGCCCAGCACGATTTCCAGGGCGCTGAGGGTGACCAGGGTCAGCCAGACGTTCGGGTCGGCCAGAAATTCGAAGCTCATCAGGATGTCCTACAGCGGTTGCAAAGGGGTCACAGCAGGCGTGGACCGAGCACCAGGGCCCAGCACGCCAGTACGTTCAGCATCAGCACGAACACCGCGGCCGAGCCCATGTCCTTGGCCCGTCCGGCCAGTTCGTGGTACTCGGCGCCATATCGCTCGATCACCGCCTCCACCGACGAGTTGAGCAGCTCGGCCGCCAGCACCAGCAGCAGCGAACCCAGCAGCACCGCCCGCTCCACGCCGTCGCCGCCCAGCCACAGGGCGAGCGGCCCGAGCACCGCCAGCAGGTAGGCCTCGAGCCGGAAGGAGGATTCGTGGCGCCAGGCGGCCGCCAGGCCCTGCATCGACCAGCGCGCGGCCATGATGATCCGGCGGGGGCCCCGCGGCAGGTGCCCGGTGACGTCAGCCACGGTGGCGGCCTGCACCGGGCGGGGACAGCGGCGGCAGCGGGAGCCGGCCGCGTGGCCGGGTCCGGGACTGGGGCGTCATCAGGCGGTGTCGGACCAACGGAAGCGCGGATTCTGCCACATCGGGCCGCACCGGCCCCATCACCGGCGGTCGCCGGCGCGCCGCCTGGTGGCCGGCGACGCGCTCAGCGGGCGGCACGCAGCGCCTGCTGTTCGGCCAGGGTCAGGGCGACGTTGTCGCGCAGGTAGGCCGGCTCGACCTGTCCGGCCGCCACCGCCTCGCCACGTGCAAAGGCGGTGGCGGCCAGCCGCGCCAGCACGCCGGCGCGCGGCAGCGCGCCAGGCTCCACCTGGGCCAGGTCGGCGCCCAGGTGCCGCGCCAGCAGGCCGTCGGCTGCCGCGAACCCGGGACCGACACCCTGCCAGGGCCCGGGGCCGGGCAGCCGCACCGCCGCCGGCGGCAGCACCTGCTCGGGGCCGAACAGCGCCAGCCCGTCGTCCGTGCGCAGGAAGGCGCCGGCGTAGACCTCGCCCATGCGCGCGTCGATCGCCGCCAGGATCCGCTCCGGGCCGTCGCCCGCGGCCCCGGCCAGCACCTCCAGGGTCGACACCGGCACCAGCGGCCGGTCCAGCGCCAGGGCGATGCCCTGGGCCAGGGCGATGGCCAGGCGCACGCCGGTGAACGCGCCCGGGCCGCGGCCCA
>JBQGEI010000156.1:0-6087 GCA_052039535.1 Pseudoxanthomonas sp. | reverse complement strand
GGGGGGGGTGCTCGCGGGGGGGGCCCGGGCCCCCCCCCCCGGCCGGCCGCCGGGGCCCGCCGCGGCGCCCCCCCCCGCCAGTGGTCACTCGTTGCCGACGGTGTCGGTGCGGTCCGGCGACTTGGGGTTGGTGGTCGGCACCGGATGCGCCTTGCCACGCGCATCCTTCTTCTCGCCGGGCACCATCCCACGCTCCTTGCCGACCTCCATCTCCTCGTCGGTGATGTAGCCGTCGGCGTTGACGTCGTACTTGGCGAAGTCGTCGGCGGTCTTGCGGCCACCGGCGGTGAACTCGGCCAGCGACAGGCGGCCGTCACCGTCGGTGTCCATCTTCTGGACCTTGTGGGTGGCGGTCGGGGTGTGCGGATCCTGTGCCAGGGCGGTGCCGCAGGCGAAGGTGCCGGCCAGGACCAGGGCAAACAGCGGGGTCGACTTGTTCATGGTGCCTCCTCTGGAAAGGGCGCGTCGCGCCGTGCGCCCATCTGCGCATGCCGGGCGTAAGCGCCGCGGCAAGGCCAGGCCGAGGAGACGTGAAATGCGCAGTCCCGGTTCAGGAGGCCAGGGCGAGCGGCGCGGCCGTCGCCGTCGCCGCGGGCAGCACCATCGGCTCGTCCTGGCGCGTCGACCACACCTGGATCCGTTCCGGCTCGCACGGGCCGAACGCGCAGCTGGTGGCCGCATCGGCGGCGTCGCGTCCGCGGGCCAGCGCAATACGCGCCGGGCAGGCGCCGCCGGTGCGCGCGTCGAACGCCGTCCACTGGCCGTCCACCCACGCCTCGAACCAGGCGCTGAAGCCGGCGGACGCGTCGCTGCCGGCCGGTGGATAGCCCATGCAGTAGCGGGCGGGAATGCCGGCCGCGCGACACAGCGCGATGGCCGCATGCGCGAAGTCGCGGCAGACCCCCTTGCCTTCCTGCAGCGCGCGCAGGGCGCCACGGGTGCAGTCCGCGCTTTCGGGGGCGTACTCGATGGTGCGCGCCACGTGCGCGCAGATGGCCTGCACGCGCACGCGGTCCGAGGGCAGCTCGCCGAAACGCACGAGCGCGTGCCGTTGCAGCGGACGCACCTCGCAGTAGCGGCTTGCCCGCAGGAACTCCTGCACGGCGGCGGGCACGCTCGCCACCTGCGTCGCACCCGGCCATGCGCGCTCGACTTCCGCACCCTCCCGCACCAGCGCCTCGGCCTGCAGCACCAGCAGGCCGGCCGGTGCCAGCAGCCGGGTGCAGGTGTTGCCGAAGCGGTCGCGATAGCGGCGCAGCGGCAGGTCCGGCGTGGTCCACGGCGACGGACCGGCGATCACGCGGCCGGCATGGCTGTCATGGATGTCCAGCATCGCCACCATCGGCGTGGGCTGGGCAAAGCGGTAGGCGATCTGGAAACCCAGCCGGAGGGGCATCGGCGTGGTCCGTGGGGAGGGGCGACCGGGGGATTGGGCCGCCTGCGCGCGCAAGGGCGCGTGAAACCACCGTGGGCGACGACCGCTTCACGGGCGGGCGGCGATGGTCTGGCACACCCCCTGCGAGGACCGCCCATGCACCACCGGCGACTGCGTTTCGGGCGCGGCTTCCGCGTCCTGTTCGACCACGGCCGGGTCCAGGCCGCGCAGATGGTGCTCGAGCCGGGCGCCAGCGAGGGCGGCCCGGGCAACCGCCACCGGGGCGCGGACCAGTGGCTCTATGTGGTGGCCGGCAGCGGCGAGGCGACCGTAGACGGCCGCAGGGTCAGGCTGGGGCCGGGCAGCCTGCTGCTGATCGCGCGCGGGGAGGAGCACGGCATCCGCAACACCGGCAGCACCGCGCTGAAGACGCTCAACCTGTACTCTCCGCTGGCCTACACCCCCGACGGCGACGAGCGCCCGGCCGGGCGGCCCCGCTGAGTGAGGCGTGCGGTGGCCGTCAGCGCACGGTGACCACGCGGTTGCGTCCGTCCTGCTTGGCCCGGTACATCGCGCGGTCGGCGCGGTGCAGCAGCTGCTCGGCGCTTTCGCCCAGCTGGCGCACGGCAACGCCCGCGCTGAAGCGCACCTCGATGCGCCGGCCCTCGTGGTCCAGCGGACGTGCGGCGAGCTCCCGCTGCAGCTGCTGCAGCCGGGCGCCGGCGTCCTCCAGCGAGGTGCGCGGCATCAGCAGCACGAACTCCTCGCCGCCGTAGCGCGCCAGGGCATCATCGCCGCGCAGCCCGCCGCGCAGCACCTGCACCAGGTGGCGCAGGGCGGCGTCGCCGCCGGCATGGCCGTGGCGCCCGTTGAGGCGGCGGAACTCGTCCAGGTCCAGCACGGCCACGGCCAGGGTCCAGCCGTCGCGCTCGGCCTGGCGCATCGCGGCGGCATACAGCTCCTCGAAGCCGCGGCGGTTGAGCGCCCCGGTCAGCGGGTCGCTGCTGGCCAGTTCGCCGATGTCGCGCAGTTGCGCCTCCAGCTCGCGCACCCGGGACTCGGCCGCCTCCACGTCGGCGCGGGCCACCTGCAGTTGCGCGTGCGACCGCTGCGCCTGCTCCTGCAGCCGGCGGGTGTCGTCCATCACGTCTTCCAGGCGGTGGCCCAGGTCGGCGATGGTGCGTGCCTCGCGTATGGCCGCCAGGTGCGCCTGCAGCCGGTCCTGGAATTCGCCGGTCCGGGCGGCCATGCCGTCCAGTCCCTCGACGAAGGACACCATCATCACCCGCATGGCGTCCTTGGACTGGTCGATCCCGCGCCGCAGCAGGCCTTGCTGGTAGGCCAGCTCGCGCAGGCCCTGGCGGGTCGCCTCCAGGGCATGGCGGTCGGGGTTGTCGGCCAGCAGCCTGCGCACCGCCACGACCTGGCCGCGCAGCCAGCTTCCGTCCTCCAGCAGCTCGAACAGGTTCTCCAGCAGCAGGTCGAACAGTTCCAGCAGCAGGGCCTGCTGTTCGGCGCTCTCGCCGGCGTGCAGTCCCACCTGGTGGCACAGCTCGCGCACCCGCAATGCCAGCGGCGACAGGTCCGCCCCTGGCGCCCAGCGCCGCAGGTCCATCGCCAGGGCGGTCGATTCGTCGGCCAGCGCCGGCAGCGGCTGCAGCAGCGAGGCCAGGGCCACGCCCACCGCCTGCCGCAGCAGGTCGCGCAGCTGTTCGGCCTCCGCCGCGCCCGGGCCCTCCAGCGCGGTGGCGAAGTCCCGCAGGTACTTGTCCAGGAACTGGCGCAGCACCCGTGCCACCGTCGCCCAGTCGGCCCCCTCGATGGCCGACTGCAGGCGCCGCCCGAGGTCGCCCAGCTCGCCGGGCAGGGCGGCCATGCCGCGGGCGAACGCCGGCAGCACGCTGGTGGCGTCGGGAGCGCCCGCCAGCGGGGCGTCCGCTGGCGGGGCGGACCGCAGCGGGCGGTCGAGGATGGACATGCGCGCGACTCCGGCGGGCCGCGGGGGCCCGGTGGCAGGGACGCCTCGTTAGCGGCCCGGACCGGCCAGGGTTGAGCCGGCGGGTTTCCCACGGTCCGTGCGCGCGGGCTGTGAGAGGCTGGCGGCCTTCCCACGGCATGGAGGTCTCATGGATATCGGCATGGTCGGACTGGGCAGGATGGGCGGCAACATGGCCCGGCGCCTGCTGCGTGGCGGGCACCGGGTGGTGGGTTTCGACCCGGGGCCGGCCGGGGATGCCATCGAAGGCCTGGACGTGGCCGGCTCGCTGCCGGCGCTGGTCGAAGCGCTGCCGTCGCCGCGGGTGGTGTGGATGATGGTGCCCGCCGGCGCGCCGGTGGACGCCACGGTGGAGGTCCTGCTGCCGCTGCTGCGGCCGGGGGACGTGGTGGTGGACGGTGGCAATTCCAACTACCGCGACAGCATGCGCCGGGCCGCGCGCTGCCGCGATGCCGGCGTGCACCTGCTGGACTGCGGCACCAGCGGTGGTGTCTGGGGCCTGGAGGAGGGCTACAGCCTGATGGTGGGCGGCGAGGCCGCGGCCGCCGCATTGCTGCGCCCGGTGTTCGAGACCCTGGCGCCGGCGCCGGACCGTGGCTGGGGACACGTCGGGCCCAGCGGCGCGGGCCACTTCGCCAAGATGGTCCACAACGGCATCGAGTACGGAATGATGCAGGCCTACGCCGAGGGTTTCGCGATCATGCAGCGCAAGGAATCGCTGGCGCTGGACCTGGCCCAGGTGGGGCGCATCTGGCAGCACGGCAGCGTGGTGCGCTCGTGGCTGCTGGACCTGGCGGTGGATGCGCTGGCGGACAACCCGGCGCTGGAGGGGATCGCCCCGTACGTGTCCGATTCGGGCGAGGGCCGCTGGACGGTGGCCGAGGCGATCGACCTGGACGTCTCCGCACCGGTCATCACGCTGTCGCTGCTGGAGCGGCTGCGCTCGCGCGAGAACGACTCCTATGCCGACAAGCTGCTGTCCGCCCTGCGCGAGGGCTTTGGCGGCCATCGCGTGCGCCGAGAGTGAGCCTCACGGCGCGTTGAAGGCCACCTCGCGGCGGTGGGTGGCGCTTTCCAGCGCCGCCTCGATCACCGCCTGCGCCAGCAGCGCGCCGTCCGGCTCCACCGGCGCCGGCGTCCCCTGCAGGATGGCATCGCGCATGCCGGCGTAGAACGCCGGCCAGTTGCCGTCCAGCGACGGTGCGGTGGCCTGGGCCGGCGTGCCGTCCGCGCCGGCTCGCAGCAGCCGCCCCGGATGCGGGTCCCGGCCCCAGGCATCCGGCCCGGGGCGGTGGCCTGCGCGCAGCGCGTCCTCCTGGGGGTCCAGCCCGTGCTTGGTCCAGCTGCCGCCGGTGCCGTGCACCGCGAAGCGCAGCTCATGGCCGGTAACCAGCGAACCGCCATGCAGCAGCACCCGCAGCCGCCGGTAGCGCAGCTGCACGTGGAAATAGTCCACCGCGGTGGCCCCGGCGCGCTGCATGCCCAGGTCGGCGTACACCCCCAGGGGCGGGCCGAACAGCTGCAGCGCCTGGTCGGCCAGATGCGGCCCGAGGTCGTACCACAGCCCGGCGCCCGGGCCTTCGCGGTCGCGCCAGCGGTCCGGCACCTGCGGGCGGAACCGGTCGAAGTGCGAGTGCAGTTCCATCACCTCGCCCAGCGCCCCGGACTGCACGAGTGCCTGCAGGGTGAGGAAGTCCGCATCCCAGCGCCGGTTGTGGAATACCGACAGCACCCGGCCCAGGTCGCGTGCCTCGGCCGCCACGGCCCGGGCCTGGGCCAGGTCCAGGGCGAACGGCTTGTCCACCACCACGTGCTTGCCGGCGCGCAGCGCCGCCTGGGCCAGTGGCGCGTGGGTATCGTTGGGCGTGGCCACGACCACCAGGTCGATCGCCGGATCCTCCAGCACCTGCGCCGGCCCGGCGCACACGCGCACGCCGGGATGGCGGGCGGTGATCTCGCCGGCGCGGCTGGAAGCGATGCTGTGCAGCCGCAGCCCGGCGGTGGCCTCCACCAGCGGTGCGTGGAACACGCGGCCGGCCAGCCCGTAGCCGAGCAGGCCCACGTTCAACGTCGGGGAAGACATGGGTCTGGCTCCGTATCGGTGAGACCCGATTAGAAGCGCGGGGCGTGGCCATCGCAACCCGTTCATGCGGATGAACGCATCACGAAACGCAGGCATCCGGTTCACCTGCGCTGGACAGGCACGCGCCGAGACTGGCCCCCCACACCGCCAAGGAGGTCCATATGCGCAAGAACACGTCCATTCTCGCCGCCACCTTTGCCGCCCTGCTGTTCTCCGGCAGCGTCATGGCCGACGACCACTCCGATCCGCAGAAGAAGCCGGCCGCCGACGCTGATTCCAACCAGCCGGTGACCGACACCTGGATCACCACCAAGGTCAAGTCCAGCCTGCTGGCCGACAGCGACGTCTCCGGCCTGAAGATCGAGGTCGACACCGTCGACGGCGTGGTCTTCCTGACCGGTAACGTCGCCACCAAGGCGCAGGCCGACGAGGCCAAGCGCATCGCCGGCGAGGTCGACGGCGTCAACCGCGTCGATGCGGCCAAGCTGAAGGTCGACGCCTCGGCGTCGCGCTGAGCCCGTCAGACCCGTCGCCCCCCCCGGGCGGGCGGGCCCCCCCCGGCGCGGGGCCGGGCGTCGCCCCCCCCGGCCGGCGGGGCCCGGGCCGGCGGCGACCGAGCCGGAGCGCCGCGCC
>JBQGEI010000155.1:0-5636 GCA_052039535.1 Pseudoxanthomonas sp. | reverse complement strand
ACGGGTCCAGCGACAGCCAGAGGTTGCGCAGCAGCACCTGGCCCGGGCCCGGGGACGGCAGCGGGTGTTGTTCGGTGCGGAAATCGGTGGCGACCGGCTCGCCCCGGGGGCGGGCGGCCAGCACGATGCGGGTATTGGTGGATGCGGACATGGGCGACCTCGCTGCGGGCCGACGAGGATGCGGCCGGAGGCGTTCAGCACCCGTGTGCGCCGTCCCGCGCCGGGTGCGTGCTAGGCTCGCGCGGTCCCCGGATCCGGAGTGCCCGTATGACCCGCAAGCCCTGTTTCCGTGCCTGTGCGCTGGCCTTCGCCCTCGCCCTGGGCGTGCCCGCGGCGCACGCCGTCAAGCCTGCCGACAGCGCCACGCTGCCCGCGCCGGACGCCTCGCTGCAGGCCGCCATCGACGGCACCTGGCGCGATCCGGCCAACGTCGCCCGGGACCGGTTCCGCCATCCGGGCCAGACCCTGGCCTTCTTCGGCATCCGCCCGGACATGACCGTGGTGGAGATCACCCCCGGTGGCGGCTGGTACACCGAGATCCTGGCGCCCTACCTGCGCGACGGTGGGCGCTACGTCGCCGCAGTGGTCGATCCGGAGACGGTGACCCAGGGCCGCGACTACCAGCAGCGCTCGCGCGAGGGCCTGGAGAAGAAGCTGGCCGCCTCGCCGGCGCAGTACGGCAAGGCCCAGGTCGTCGCATTCGATCCGCAGGCCCCCGTGCTGGGGCCGGCCGGCTCGGCCGACCTGGTGCTGACCTTCCGCAACGTCCACAACTGGCGCGGCGGCCAGTCGCGCGCGCCCGGCATGTTCAAGGCGTTCTACGAGGTGCTCAAGCCGGGCGGCGTGCTGGGCGTGGTCGAACACCGCGCCGCTGCCGACGTGCCCGAGGACGACCGCAGCGGCTACGTGGGCCAGGCGCAGGTGATCGCCCTGGCCGAGGCCGCGGGCTTCCGCCTGGACGCCAGCAGCGAGATCAACGCCAACCCGCGCGACACCCGCGACCACGCCAATGGCGTGTGGACCCTGCCGCCGGTCAACCGCCACGACGAATCCGAACGGGCCAGGTACCAGGCCATCGGCGAGAGCGACCGGATGACCCTGCGCTTCATCAAGCCGCGCGACTGAGGATGCGCCGGACCAGGCGCCGCGGACGGCTGCGCACGCCATGCAGCGACGCACGTTCATGACCCTGCTGGCGGCTGCGGTGGCCGCCAGTGGCCTGCAGCCGGCGCGGGGCGCCGGAGGAGACACGCCCATGCACGGACTGATCGGGAAGATGCGCGCGCTGCCGGGCCAGCGCGGCGCCCTGGCTGCGATCCTGCTGGAATCCACCACGGCCATGCCCGGCTGCCTGTCCTATGTGGTCGCCGAGGATGCGGCGGACGCGGACGCGCTGTGGATCACCGAGGTCTGGGACGACGCGCAAAGCCACCAGGCATCGCTGCAGCTGCCCCAGGTACGCGACGCCATCGCCCGCGCGCGGCCGCTGATTGCCGGGTTCGACGCGCATGTGGCGACCCGGCCCCTGGGTGGGCACGGCCTGGCCGGCTGAAGCGGTGGCAGTGGCGGTACCCGGATGCTGATCGCTTTCAACAAACCCTATGGCGTGCTGTGCCAGTTCACCGACCGCAGCCAGCCGCCGCGCCCGACCCTGGCCGGCTTCGGCCTGCCGAAGGACGTGTACCCGGCCGGCCGCCTGGACCATGACAGCGAGGGCCTGCTGCTGCTCACCGACGACGGTGGGCTGGCCCATCGCCTGACCGACCCGCGGCACAAGCAGCCGAAGACCTACTGGGTGCAGGTGGAGGGGGAGCCGCAGCCGGAGCAGCTCCAGGCCCTTGCCGCGGGCGTAGTGCTCAACGACGGGCCGACCCGGCCCGCCGGCGTACGCCGGCTGGAGCCGGCACCTGCCCTGTGGCCGCGCGATCCGCCCGTGCGTTATCGCAAGAGCGTGCCGGATGCCTGGCTGGAACTGGTGATCACCGAGGGCCGCAACCGGCAGGTGCGGCGGATGACCGCTGCGGTGGGGCTGCCCACCTTGCGCCTGGTCCGGGTCGCGGTCGGCCACCAGCGGCTGGTGGGGCAGGATGGCACGCCCTTGTCGCCGGGCACCTGGCGCGTGGCGGAATCCCGATAGGCGTACACCCGTGATTGCCGCGCATGGGGCGAGCCTGCAGCCACGCCGGTGCCATGGATGAAGTACCGACGACGCGGTCCGACGTATCGCCGAACCGCGTCCTGACCGCTCAGGGCGGCGATTTATTCAGTGCCGGCGGTGGCGGTGCCGCGGCCGCGGTTGGCGGCGCGGGCGCCGGCATTGCCGTTGTCGCGCACGTGCCGGGACTCGCCTTCGATCGGCGCGCCGGCCTGCTGCTGGCGGCGCTTGCGGTACATGACGTAGGCCAGCACGCCAGCGCCGACGACCGCCGCGGCGGTGGCCACGGCGACCGGGTTGCGACGCACGGCAGCGGCCGCGACCCGGGTGCCGGTCCGGGCGGCGCCCATGGCGGCACCGGCCTTCATCCAGCGCTCGGCACCGTGGGCCGAATGGCGCAGGTTGGTGCCGGCGTGACGCAGGCCGGAGCCGGCCTGGCGGCTGGCGTGGCGCAGTCCGGCGCTGGCCTGTTCGGCCAGTTCCAGGGCGCGGTCGGTGATGATAGTCAGCTTGCTCATGGGGTATCCCTCGTGGGTGGGAAAACGCCGCCAGTGTGGGCGACCGCCCGTGCAAGATACGTCAGGGGCAGCGCCCTGCCGGGGGTTTGCAGCGGCATCGGGCAGTCGTGATTCATGCAGCGGACAGGGCCGCGCGACCGATGCCCGGCCATGCTCCACGAAACCTTCGGCACCGGGCGCCCCTGGGGAGGGCTGACCGCATGCACGCCGTTGAAGCGTCGTTGTGGCCGGCGGTCCCGAGGCCGCGCCGGCGTCCCGCCTCCGATGCTGCTGGACCGGCATGTCCCGGCAACGCGCCAGCGGCCCCGCTGGTGCCTGGCCACCACGGGCGGGGGCTCCGGACGGGCGGCGCAGCTCAGGTGCCGCGGGGCTTGGCGCGGTGGGTGGCCGTGGCGCTCCACGGGTCGTCCGGCCACGGGTGCCGCGGATAGCGGCCTTTCATTTCCTTGCGGACTTCCGGATAGGTGCGGTCCCAGAATCCGCGCAGGTCTCCGGTGACCTGCAGCGGCTTGCCCCCGGGTGAGAGCAGGTGGAGGAGCAGCGGCACGCGGCCGTCGGCGATGCACGGGGTGTCGGCCAGGCCGAACAGTTCCTGCAGTTTCACCGCCAGCACCGGCGGGCGCGGGCTGCCGTCCGGCTCCAGGCTGTATTCCACCGGCCGCTCCATGCCCGAAGGCACGGTGACGCGGACCGGTGCCAGGCGGTCGACCTGCTGGCGCAGGTTCCACTCCAGAGGCGACTTCAACGCCTCGCCCAGCTCCTGCTCGGACAGCGCGTCCAGCCGGGTCTTGCCGGCGAAGGCCGGGCGCAGCCACTGGTCCACGCTGGCCAGCAGGGCGGCATCGGTGAGGTCGGGCAGCTCCAGCCCCGGCATCCAGCGGCGCAGGCAGGCGACCCGCGCCTGCCACTGGCGCAGGCCCGCGGTCCACGGCAGGGCTTCCAGTCCCAGTTCACGCACCGCATCGGCCAGGGCCTGCGCGGCCAGGGCCGGGTCCACCCGGCCGGCAGGGCGGCTGTCCAGCACGATGCGGTCGAAGCGCGACTCGCGGCGGGCCACCAGCGCGCGCCGCTGCGGATCCCACACCGCGCCCTCCTGCTCGGTGAAACGCGCGGGGAACCCGGCACGCAGGTACGCCTCGTCCACCGGCGCGGCCCGCAGCAGGAGGGCGTCGCCGCGCGGTTCGAAGCGCAGCTCGGTGGCCACCAGCCAGGGCTCTCCGCGTACCACGCTGTCATCGAACAGCCGCGCCATGCGGCCGCTGGCCAGCTGGTACCGCAACGGATCGGCCGGATGGCGGACGGCGATGCGATCGGGAAAGGCGTGCGCCAGCAGGTCGCCGAGCTCGTGCGCCTCCACCTGCGATGGCGGGGTCGCATCACAGCGCAGGCGCCGGCGCCACTGGCGGGCAGCCGCATCGATCGCCGCCAGGGCCGCGCGGCTGGCCTCGCCCGGCAGGCGCCGCTCGCGGAATCCAGCCAGCGCGCGCCAGCGTTCGGCCACCGCGTCACTGCGGCTGCGCAGCGGATCGCGCGCCTCGAGCAGGGCGGCCAGATCGGCCGCCAGGGCCCGCCTGCGGTCGTCCGGCGCGGCCAGGAGCATGGCCGCCAGGCGCGGATGGGTGCCGAGCTCGAGCATCCTGCGTCCGGCGCCGGTGAGCGCTTCGCCGTCCAGCGCACCCAGGCGCTGCAGCAGCTCGCGCGCGGCGGCCAGCGCGCCCGGGGGTGGCGGGTCCACAAAGCGCAGGTCGGCGCTGCCCCAGGCCGCCAGTTCCAGGGCGAGCCCGGCCAGCTCGACCTGCGCGATTTCCGGCCGTCGCTGCGCTTCGAGCCGCTGTGACTGCGGCCAGAGCCGCCAGGCCACGCCGGGGGCGACGCGGCCGGCACGGCCGGCGCGCTGGTCGGCCGAGGCCTGCGAGACCGGTACGGCATCCAGGCGCGAGAAGCCGCTGACCGGGTCGAAGCGCGGCTCGCGCGCCAGGCCCGAATCGATCACCACCCGCACCCCCGGCAGGGTCACCGAGGACTCGGCCACGTTGGTCGCCAGCACCACCCGCCGGCGGCCATCGGCGGCCGGCTGCAGCACCTTCGACTGCTGCTCCACCGGCAGTTCACCGTGCAGGGCAAGGACCTCGGCCGCGTCCGCGGGCACCGCCAGTTGCAGCGCGGCGGCGGTGCGGGCGATCTCGCGCTGGCCGGGGAGGAACACCAGCACGTCGCCCGGATGCTGGGCCAGCGCCTGCTCCACCGCGCGCCGCGTGTGCGCCTCCAGCGACTCCTCGCGGCGTGCGGGGAAGTGGCTGACCGCCACGGGAAAGGAACGCCCCTCACTGCACAGCCGCGGCGCGTCGAGCAGGCGCGCCAGGCGCTCGCCATCGAGGGTCGCGGACATCACCACCAGGCGCAGGTCCTCGCGCAGCTGGGCCTGCACGTCCAGGGCCAGGGCCAGGCCGAGGTCGGCGGAGAGGTGGCGCTCGTGGAACTCGTCGAACAGCAGGGCGCCGACGCCCTCCAGCAGCGGATCGTCCTGGATCATCCGGGTGAGGATGCCCTCGGTGACCACTTCGATCCGGGTACGCGCCGAGATCCTGCTCTCGAAGCGGATGCGGTAGCCGACGACCCCGCCAGCCTCCTCGCCCAGCTGCCGCGCCATGAAGCCCGCGGCGCCGCGTGCGGCCACCCGGCGCGGTTCCAGCATCACGATGCGGCGGCCTTCCAGCCATGGCGCATCGAGCAGGGCCAGCGGCACCTGCGTGGTCTTGCCGGCGCCAGGGGGCGCCTCGAGGACCAGGCGCGGGTGCGCGGCGAGGCTGTCCCGGATCGTCGGCAGCAGCGGGGAGATGGGGAAATCCATGGCCAGCGTTGGAAGTCGCGCCACGCCGGCAGCGCGCCTGTCGGGATCCGTGGGAAAGCTGGGCCGCATTATCCGCGATGCGCGCCGCGCAGGCGGGTGTCGGGCCGCCGCG
>JBQGEI010000154.1:0-3309 GCA_052039535.1 Pseudoxanthomonas sp. | reverse complement strand
CGCCGGGTATCCGGCGGCGCCACCAGCTCGCACACCACCAGCTGGCCCTCGCGCGCGTCACCGGTCGCGTCCGGCGGGATCTGCAGGTTGCGCTGCATGCGCCGGTCGTCGGGCACCACGAAGCTGATGCCGGCCTCGGTGCCGAAGCGGCCGATCAGCCGCCTGACGCCACGCTCCAGCACGCGGGCGATGCTGCCCTCGCGGCGGCCGCGGCGGTCGATGCCGGTGACGTTGGCCAGCGCGCGGTCGCCATGCATGACCTTGCGCATCTCGTACGGCGGCAGGAACAGGTCGTCGCCGCCACCGGCGTCCGGGCGCAGGAAGCCGAAGCCTTCCGGGTTGGCGATCACCACGCCGGGGATCAGGTTGGTGTGCTCGACCGGGGCGAAGCCGCCGCGGCGGTTCTGCACCAGTTGGCCGTCGCGCACCATCGCACCCAGGCGCTTGCCGAGCGCGTCGAAGCGCTCGCCCTCTTCCAGGTCCAGCAGCTGCGCCAGCTCCAGCGCGGTCTGCGGGCCGTCGGCCGCTTCGAGCGTGGCGAGGATCGCCTCGCGGCTGGGGATCGGGTTCTCGTATCGCTGCGCCTCGCGCGCGGCGTGCGGGTCCTGCACGTGCGGGGCCGGGCCGGCGCGCCGGGCGGGCGGAGGCGCCGGGGTGTCCGCCAGGCCGCTCCCCCTGCGCGCGGCCGCGCGCGGGGCCGGCGCGGGTTCCGGCATCCATGGTGGCAGTTTCTTCGCCTGGCGGCCACCGGCGGGCCGGCCTGATGCTTCCTTCGACGTGCCGGCGCCGCCGGCTCCCTTGCGGCTGCCGCCGCGACTTCCAGTCTTTTTCATGCGTCGATCCTACACCCGGCCCGGTCGGCCAGGCCGTGATCGCCGCCACGGCGCGCACGCCGTCGTTGACAAGGCGTTCGCGCCGCTCCAGAATGCGCGGCCTCACCTGCCCAGGTGGCGGAATTGGTAGACGCACTAGTTTCAGGTACTAGCGGGTAAAACCGTGGAGGTTCGAGTCCTCTCCTGGGCACCAGATACCGGCCTTCCCGGGCCAGCCAGAAACCCCGCTCCGGCGGGGTTTTCTGCGTCCGGGGGCCTGCATCGGCTTGCACCCCCGGGTGTGCGGACGGCACCGGCCTCCGTCACCCCGGCGCTGTTGACAGCCATCGGCGCCTCCCCCAGAATCGCCGGCCTGCGCCGCCCAGGTGGCGGAATTGGTAGACGCACTAGTTTCAGGTACTAGCGGGTAAAACCGTGGAGGTTCGAGTCCTCTCCTGGGCACCAACGGCGCAGCGACCTAGCGGTCACCGATCAACCTCGCTCACGCGGGGTTTTTTCGTTTCAGGGGCCCGCGAAAGGTGGGCATCACCACACGTCCCGCACGCCACTGGCTAGGATGCGGGTCTGCGCAGGGGATGCATGGCATGGACCCACAACAGATCGTCTTCCTCGTGATCCTCGGCACATCGCTGGCGCTGTTCGTCAGCGGGCGCATGCGGGTGGACGTGGTGGCGATGCTCGCGCTCCTGGCGCTGGCCTTCACCGGCATCCTCGACGCGCGCCAGGTGCTGGCCGGCTTCTCCAGCGAGCCGGCGATCATTGTCGCGGCGGTGTTCGTGCTGTCGGCCGGACTGTCGGCCACCGGCATCACCGACCGCATCGGCGCCGGTATCGGCCGCGCCGCCGGGGGCAGCGAATGGCGGACCATCGCGGTGGTGATGCCTGCGACGGCCGCGCTGGCGGCCTTCTCGCACCACGTGATGGTCACCGCGATGATGCTGCCGATCCTGATGAAGCTGGCGCGGGAGCGGAGGCTGGCCGCATCCCGCCTGCTGATGCCGATGTCGCTGGCCGCCTCCCTGGGCACCACGCTCACCCTGTTCAGCGCGCCGGCCTTCCTGCTCGCCAGCGACCTGCTCAAGCGCGCCGACGGCCAGGGCCTGGACATCTTCGCCATCACCCCGATCGGCGCGGTGCTGGTGGTCCTGGGCACCGCCTACATGCTGCTGGCCCGGTGGTTGCTGCCGCGCCGCGAGGGCGAGGCGCAGCAGCCGGACTACATGCGCCTGGAGCGCTACTACACCGAACTGCTGGTCGAAGAAGGCTCGCCGTGGATCGGGCGCACCCGCGAGGCGTTCGAGCAGGCCTTCTCACAGCGGCTGCAGGTGGTGGACTGGCTGCGCCATGGAATGCGCCGCCGCCGGCAGGCGGCCGACAGCCCGCTGGCGGCGGGCGACGTGCTGCTGGTGCGTGCGCCGCCGGACGAGATCGCCTCGATCAAGGACGAGCCGGGACTGGCGCTGCACGCGGTCGCCAAGTACGGCGACACCCCGCGCGAGGGGGGCCAGGCCGACCTGCTGGGCGACGAGCAGCTGGTGCAGGCGGTGGTCGCGCCGCATTCGGAATTCATCGGCCGCAGCGTGGCGGACATCGACTTCCTCGGCACCCTCGGGGTGGTGGTGGTCGGCCTTTGGCGCCGCGAGGGCTGGCTGCACGGCGAGCTGTCGGAAATGCGCCTGGAGGAAGGCGACCTGCTGGTGCTGTGGGGCCGGGAAAGCGACATCCAGCCGCTGGCCACCCACCACGGCTTCATGATGCTCATGCCCTTCCAGGGCCATGCGCGCACCCGTCGCCGCGCGCCACTGGCGCTGGGCATCATGGCCGCCACGGTGGTGGCCGCCGCGACCGGGCTGCTGGCGCCGCAGATCGCCTTCCTCGGCGGCGCGGTGGCCATGGTGCTGTGCCGGTGCGTGCCGATCGAGCAGGCCTACCAGCAGATCGACGTGCGCATCTTCGTGATGATCGCCGGCGTGATCCCCCTGGGCATCGCCATGGAACAGACCGGCACCGCCCAGGCCGTGGCCGACCTGCTCATGGCACACGCCGCCCAATGGCCGGTGTTCGTGCTGCTGCTGGTGATGTTCTGGACCGCCGCGCTGCTGACCCAGATCCTCTCCGACGCGGCGACCACCGTCCTGCTGGCCCCGATCGCGCTGGCCCTGGCGCAGTCGCTGGAGCTGCCGCCGGCGCCGTTCGTGGTGTGCATCGCGATGGGGGCGGTGGCCTCGTTCCTGACCCCGATCGGGCATCACGGCAACCTGCTGATCCTCAACCCGGGGCGCTACACCTTCGGGGATTTCCTGCGCGTGGGCGTGCCGCTGACCATCGCCATCAGCCTGGCCACCGCGTGGATGACCCGGGCGCTGTGGCTGGGCGGCCCGCTGCTGCCGGTCGCCGCCGGCTGAGCGGGCGGCGGCGCGCACCGGGGGGCAGGTAGAATCCCGCCCCTGTCCCCCGTCGTGCCCGCAATGACCGA
>JBQGEI010000153.1:0-3011 GCA_052039535.1 Pseudoxanthomonas sp. | reverse complement strand
GCGCCAACCAGCCGCTGCCGCCGGACCGCTTCAAGGACGGCTTCATGCAGGTGCCTTGGGTCAAGGAAGGCGACAAACCGCCGTACAGCGTCAAGCACTCGATCAAGTGCTTCAGCCAGCCGGTGTCGTATGACAACCCCGCGGCCAAGGCGCTGCCGGTGACCTACGTGGCCTTCGTACCCAAGGACCAGTCGCCGGAGGAGCGCTCCAGGACCGACCGCGGCTGGCGCAATGCCGAAGCCCGCGGCTGGAGCATCCGTACCTTTCCCGGCGGCCACGTGGCCCACCAGGAGGATCCGGAAGGCGTGGCGAAGCTGATCGTGGAGGCCGCCGCGAACGATCGCAACCGCAAGTGAGCCAAGGCGGGGCCGGCACCCCGGGCCCCCACGCCCGCCCCTCCCTCTTGTCCCGCCCCACCGGTACGGTGCCCGGCAGAGGTCAGCCCTGCTCGTCCAGCGTCGGGTAATCGGTGTAGCCGTGCGCACCGCCGCCGTAGAAGGTCGATGGATCCGGCGCGTTCAACGCGGCGCCCCTGGCAAAGCGCTGGACCAGGTCGGGGTTGGCCAGGAACGGGCGACCGAAGGCCACCGCATCGGCCACGCCGGAGGCGATCAGTGCCTCGGCCCGTTCGGCGGTGTAGCCGCCGCAGAACACCAGTACGCCGCCGAAGGCTTCGCGCAGTGCGGCGCGGAAACTGTCGCTGAGCTTCGGCCCTCCCGCCCAGTCCGGCTCGGCGATATGCAGGTAGGCGATGCCACGTCGGGTGAACTCGCGCGCCAGGTACAGTGCGCTTTCCTCCGGCTGCGCGTCGGCGATCCCGTGGCCGGCGAAGTGCGGCGACATGCGCATGCCCACGCGCGCCGCGCCCAGTTCGGCCACCACCGCGTCCACCACTTCCAGCGGCAGGCGCGCCCGGTTCTCCATCGAGCCGCCGTAGCGGTCACTGCGCTGGTTGCTGTTGGTGGAAATGAACTGCTGCAGCAGGTAGCCGTTGGCCGCGTGCACTTCGACCAGGTCGAAGCCGGCGCGGTCCGCGCGGCGGGCGGCCTGCGCGTACTGAGCCACCACGCCGGGGATCTCTTCGGTTTCCAGCGCCCGGGGCATGGAGGTCGGCTCGTTGCCGGCGCTGCCGTCGGCACGCACCACGAACGCCCTGGCACCCTCCGCCACCAGCGCCGAAGGCGCCACCGGAGCGCCCCCCCCTTCCTGCAACAGGGTGTGGGAGATGCGACCCACGTGCCAGAGCTGCGCGGCGATGCGGCCGCCGGCGGCATGCACCGCGTCGGTCACCTGCTTCCAGCCGGCTTGCTGGGCGTCGGTATACATGCCGGGGGTCCAGGCATAGCCCTGGCCCTGGCGCGAGACCTGGGTGGCCTCGGACCCGATCAGTCCCGCACAGGCGCGCTGGGCGTAGTACTCCGCATTCAGGGCGGTGGGCACGTCGCCGGGCTGCCCGGCGCGGGAGCGCGTCAGCGGCGCCATGAAAGCCCGGTTGGGCAGCCTGAGCTGACCCAGGTCCAATGGTGAAAGCAGTCGCGAAGTCATGGAGGGACGAGTCCTTGGATCGACAGGGATGGAACGGCGGCCGCGCAGGCGCGCCGGGGGGACCTCAGCCGTGGCGGCGGCGATGGCGCTCGAGCGTGCGCGACACGCGTTGCAGCGCTTCTTCCACCTCGCGCCCGAAGCCGCCGGGAGGCAGTTCGCGCACGGCCGAATGGGCCGCGCAGACGATGCGGGTGTCGGCCCACGCGCGGGCCAGACCGCGGGCCCAGGCGGCATAGGCGTCGGCCGCACCCGGGCCGGCGGTCAGGGCCTTGCCCAGCATCGGGTGCATGCGCAGCGGGGAGTTCGGCAGCAGCCGGCCCAGGAACCCCGGGGCGGCCATCACGTTGAAGGTGTCGTCCACGTGGACGACGCCGCTGGCCCGGTGCCGCACCAGGACCGAAGCCACGTGCACCCGTTCGTCCAGGCACACGAAGTCCACGCCGTCCGGCACCGACAGGTCGAACACGTCGGCAAGCGGGTGGTTGGGCTCCCAGGTCTCCACCGGATCTCCGGCCCAGGGCAGGTCGGGTGCCAGGCGCCGGTGGCGCCGGGTGCCGTAGAGGCGCGCCGCGGGAAACAGGCGGTGCAGCGGCTCGACGTGCAGGGTATGGAAAGGATGCACGTGCACTACCGCGTCCACCAGCGCACCGCCTCCGGTCAGGGCCAGCAGGGACTCACGCGCGGCGCCGTCCAGCGGTGCGCCATCGACCACCACGAACCGGCCATCCGGACGCCTGACCAGCGACAGGTGCGTGCCGACGTCCAGAACGCCGGCAACGCGATGGCTGCCGCGCAGGTTCCAGAAGCTGTCCGAGAGTTGTCGCATGGGGTGGAGTGTGGCCGGTGGCGGGTGAAGGGCAGGACTGCGTCGCGGCGGTGCCGCGGCGATCGCTGGAGTCCGTGCACCTCGGCCGCGCGACGCCGGCTACCGGCCGCCGGCCACCGGACTGTCTGTTTCCGGGGTGGTGCGCGGATACGGCAGGTGTCCATGCTCCGGAGGTCACCGCGCGCGGATGCCTGCCTGCAGGCCTAGACGCGGCCGAACGCGCTATTGAAGCGGCATGTCACCGATGACCTGGGGCGTGCGTTCCAGGTAGCGGGCTCCTTCCTCGCGGTAGCCATCGCGTCCCGCGGCCAGGTGCGGCAGCAGCAGGCGCAGCCACGCACGGGTGGCCAGGCGGGTGTCGCGCGGACAGACCGCCGCGCGGGCGGCGGTCAGGTCGCCTGCCTCGATCATGCCGCCGAAGGCTTCGGGGTCGGTGCCGTAGATCAGGCACTGCAGGTTGAAGTAGCGCTGCTCGCCGAGGGCGTGCTCGTCGGCATAGGCATCCAGGCTGTAGGCGCCGGTGCTGCGCGAGAGCATCCAGTTCGCGGCCAGGCGCAGGTTGGCGATGACCTGGCCCGGGGTTTCCTCCAGCCCGGAAAAGCGCAGCATCAGGATCGCCGCCAGCTGGTCCACGGCGTCC
>JBQGEI010000152.1:0-6093 GCA_052039535.1 Pseudoxanthomonas sp. | reverse complement strand
CGCCGCGGTGCGCGGGTCGGCCACCATGCGCAGCCCCAGCGCGTTGCTGGTGTGGAAGAACATCTGCACCGCGCCGGACGGCAGGCCGCTGGCCTGCGCCGCCTCGGCCGCGGCCTGGGCCAGCAGCAGCGAGGTGTACGGATGGGCCGGGTGCGCCTTGGCGATCACCGGGTTGCCCGCGGCGATCGCGGCGGTGAAGTCGCCACCGGCGATGCCATTGAACGCGAACGGGAAGTTGTTGGGCCCCAGCACCAGCACCGGGCCGCCCAGCGGGCCATGCATCGAGCGCAAGTTGTTGGCGGTGTCGATGGTCGGGCGTGCCCAGCCACCGTCGCGCGCGGCCTTGGCGCCCTGGCGCAGCTGGCCGGTGGTGCGCGGAAGCTCGGCGTTGCGCAGGCGCGGTTCCACCGGCAGGCCGGTCTCGCGGTGCGCCGCCTCGATCAGCGCCTCGGCGCGGGCTTCGATGCCGGTCGCGTACGCCTCCAGGAACGCGGCGATGCGCTCGCCCGGCAGCTGCGCCATCTGCGCCGCGGCGCGGTGGCCGGCGGCCAGCATCGCGTCCAGGTCTTCCCAGCCGGAGACGGGGAAATCGTGCGTGTCGACCTCGCGCCGGTGCGACGGGTCGACCGCGCGGAAGCTGCCGGCCGGCGAGGTCGGGGCGACCCAGCGGCCGTCGAGGAGGATGGGTTGCAGGTTGGACGTATTCATTGGACAGGGTTCTCCAGGACCAGGCCGTCGATCTCGATGCGCACGATGTCGCCGGACTGCAGGGTGAAGGATTCGTCCGGCACGATGCCGGTGCCGGTGAACAGGAAGGCGCCCTGGGGGAACGCCAGCTCGCGGAACAGGTAGCCGGCCAGTTCGTCCAGGCCGCGCTTGATCTGCGAGGTGCGGGTCTGGCCGGCGAACACCGTCGCGCCGCCGCGGCGGATCTGCAGGTCGATCGGCAGGTCGGTCATGGCCGACGCCGGCAGCAGCCGGATCGCCGGGCCGATCGCGCAGGCGCCGTCATAGACCTTGGCCTGCGGCAGGTAGAGCGGGTTCTCGCCCTCGATGCTGCGCGAGGACACGTCGTTGCCGACAGCGTAGCCGCGGATCGCGCCGGCGGTGTCGAGCACCAGCACCAGCTCCGGCTCCGGCACGTTCCAGTGGCTGTCGGCGCGGAACCGCACCGGCTGGCCGTGGCCGCGGGTGCGCCAGCCGGCCGCCTTGAAGAACAGCTCCGGGCGCTGCGCGCCGTAGACCTTCTGGTAGACGTCGGCGCTCTGCGATTCGGCCTCGCGTGCCATCCGGCTGCTGAGGTAGGTGACGCCCGAGGCCCAGGCTTCCTGGTGGTCCTCGATCGGGGCCAGCAGCGGGGCGTCGGCGCGCTCGCCGGTGGCGGCCGCGGCCAGGGCGGCGTCCGCGGCATCCGCCGGCAGGGCCAGCCAGCCGGCGAGGCTGAAGCCGGCGGGCAGGTAGCGCCCGTCCAGCGCCCAGCGCGGGCCGTCGGAGGTGGCGTGGCGGGTCAGGCTGCGGGTCATGGCAACTCCACGGAAGCGGGGGAAGGGGTGGCCTGGGCCGCCGCCAGCGCGGCGCGCACCGCCGCGGGCGTGCCGGGCTGCAGCGCGGCGTAGGCCCGCTGCAGGGCGGCGCTGAAGCGCGCCTCGCCGGCCAGCGTACCGAACACGGACTGCAGCGCCAGGAACGCGGGCACATCCTGCGCCGCGTCGCCGCTGCAGGACGCGCCGGTGCGCGCCAGCGCGGCGGACAGCGGATCGACGATGTCCACGCCGGCACCGGCCTGGCGGCGCACGAACTGCAGCCAGCCGGCCACCGGCAGGCACAGGCGCTCCAGCGGGCGGCCGGCGGCCAGTGCCTCGGCAAGGGTGCCGAGCAGGCGCACGGGGATCTTCTGCGAGCCGTCCCAGGCGATCTGCGCCAGCAGGTGGCGGATGGCGGGATTGCGGAAGCGCTCGAGGATCGCGCCGGCGTAGGCCTGCGGATCGAAGCCTTCGGGTACCTGCAGCGAGGGCGCGATGTCCTGGCGCATCAGGGTTTCGACGAAGCCGGCCAGCACCGGGTCGCGCATCGCGTCGGCCACCGTCTCCAGCGCCATCAGCGAACCGAGGTAGGCCAGCGCCGAGTGCGGGGCGTTGAGCAGGCGCAACTTGGCCCGGTCGTATCCGGCGATGTCGCCGCTCATCACCACGCCGGCGCGCTCCAGCGGCGGGCGGCCGTTGCGGAAGTCGTCCTCGACCACCCACTGGGTGTAGGGCTCGCGCTGCACCGGCCAGGCATCGGCCACGCCCAGCGCGGACTGCACCTGCGTGCGCACGGCATCGTCGGTGGCCGGGGTGATGCGGTCGACCATCGAGCGGGGGACGCCGGCGCCCGGGTCGATCCACGCCGCCAGGCCGGCGTCCAGGCGGCCGGCGTAGTCGAGCACCGCGCGGCGCAGGCGGCCGCCGTTGTCGGCCAGGTTGTCGCAGCTGAGCACGCTGTAGGCCGGCAGGCCGCGTTCGCGGCGCACGCGCAGCCCTTCGACCAGCCAGCCGATGGCGCTGACCGGTGCCTGCGGCTGCGCCAGGTCGTGGGCGATGTCCGGATGGCTGGCATCCACGCCATCGGCCGACAGGCAGTAACCCTTCTCGGTGATGGTCAGGGTCACCAGGCGCACGCCCGGGTCGGCCAGCCGCGACAGCACCGCTTCGCGCTGTCGCGGCGCGCACAGCACCTCGCGGATCGCGCCGATCACGCGCAGCTGTGGCTGCTCGCCGAGCAGCATCAGGGTGTACAGCCCGTCCTGGGGCGCCAGCGCATCGCGCACGCCGGCGCTGTGCAGCGACACCGCGCTGATCGCCCAGTCGGGGGCGTCGCCGAGCAGGTCGTCGAGGTACACGGCCTGGTGCGCGCGGTGGAAGGCGCCGGGGCCGAAGTGGACGATGCCAATGCGGGTCGCCGCCGGATCGTAGGCGGGCATTGCGACCGTGTCCGGCACGCGGGCCAGGGTCGCAAGGGAAAGACGGGGGGATTGGGTAACGCTCATCTGCTCGCCAGGGAAGGAAAGACGCGCGGCCCGGGGGCCGCGCGGGAAACCAGAGGGGTGGGCGAAACCGGCGTCCTGGGAGGTTGCGCCGGTCCCGCCGCCCCGCCCCTGCCGCCAACGGAGAGGGAAGGCGACAGGGGACTACGGGTCAGCGCGCGCCCACCTCCAGCGGCGCGCGCACGCGGACATCGGCGCTGGACGCACCGACCTGCACCTCGTAACGGCCCGGGTCGACCGTGTAGCGGCCGGCGGCCTCGTCATACACGCGCAGGTCCTTTTCCGGCACCACGGTGAAGCTGACCGTACGCGACTGGCCCGGCTGCAGGTGCACGCGCTGGAAGCCGCGCAGTTCCTTCAGCGCGCGCTCGCGCCGCGGCTGCAGCGGACGCAGGTACAGCTGCACCACCTCGTCGCCCGCACGCTTGCCCTCGTTCTTCACAGTGACGCTGACGGTGACCTCGTCGGCGGCGGCCGCGCGCTTGCGGTCCAGCTTCAGGCCCGAATAGCCGAAGCGGGTGTAGGACAGGCCATGGCCGAACGGGAACAGCGGCTGCCCGGTGAAGTAGCGGTAGGTGCGCTCCTTCATCGCGTAGTCGTCGAACGGCGGCAGCTTCTCCTCGGCGCTGTAGAAAGTCACCGGCAGGCGGCCGGCCGGGTTGTAGTCGCCGAACAGCACGTCGGCCACGGCGTTGCCGCCGCGCTGGCCGGGGTACCAGGCCAGCACGATGCCGGGCAGCTTGTCCCGGGCCCAGTCCACGCCCAGCGCCGAGCCGGTGGTCAGCACCAGCACCACCGGCTTGCCGGTGGCGTGCAGGGCTTCCAGCAGCTTCTGCTGGGTGGCCGGCAGGCGGATGTCGGTGCGGTCGCCACCGGCGAAGCCGGGGTAGTCGACCTTCATCTCCTCGCCTTCCACGTCGCCGGTCAGGCCGCCGACGAACACCACCGCATCGGCACCACGCGCGGCCTCGAGCGCTTCCTCGAACGGCGGCCTGGCGCCAGGCTGTGCCCAGGCCAGGCGCACACCCGCGTCGCGCTCGTTCTCGTAGTACTCCAGGCGGATGTCGTACGCGCGGCCGGCTTCCAGGTCCAGGGTGACGCTGTCGGCGCGCAGGCGCTCGGCGTTCTCCCAGTGGTCCAGCACCAGCTTGCCGTCCAGGTACAGGCGCATGCCGTCGTTGGCGGCCGCTTCCAGCCGGTACTGGCCGCTCACCGGCGGCAGCAGCTGGCCGCTCCAGCGGATGCTGAAGCCGTCGTTGGGCACGGCGTTGTCCGGGCCGGCCTCGCCACGGGCCATCAGGTTGTCCGTCGGCGAGCCGCGGTCCCAGGAGAAGGCGATGGTCGGGTCCACGCGCACCAGCACCGGCGTGCCGGACAGGTCCTTGTTGCGGAAGTACTCGCCACGCAGGCCGCGCTCGCTGGAGCCGGGCTGCGGCCGCAGGTACTGCGCCTCGATCAGCGGGGTGGCCGTCGGGTCGTCGCGGCCTTCGACCAGGTCCGCGCCACGGGCGTACACCACCTCGGCATTGGGCACCGCCTCGCGGATGCCGCGCAGGATGGTGACCGGGTCGGCCGGGGTGCCGTAGTAGTTGCCCAGCAACGACATGGTGTCATCGGCGGTCGGGCCGACCACGGCCAGGCGGCGGATGTCCTTGGAAAGCGGCAGCACGCCCTCGTTCTTCAGCAGGACGATCGATTCCTGCGCCATCTTGCGCGCCAGCGCGTCATGCGCCGGGGCCTGGTTCACCGAATACGGGATCTGCGCCCAGCGCACCTGGTCGTCCGGATCGAACATGCCCAGGCGCATGCGCGCCACCATCAGCCGGGTCAGCGACTGGTCCAGCTCGGCCTCGCTGATCAGCCCCTTCTTCACCGCCACCGGCAGGTGCTCGGCATAGGTGCTGCCGCAGTTGAGCTCGGTGCCGTTCTTCACCGCCAGCGCCGCCGCCTCCTCGGGCGTGGCCACGATCTTGTGGTTCTTCCAGATGTCCACGATGGCCCAGCAGTCGGACATCACGTAGCCGGTGAAGCCCCAGTCGCGGCGCAGCGTGTCCAGCAGCAGGAACTTGCTGCCGCTGGCGGATTCGCCGTAGACCCGGTTGTAGGCGCCCATGACCGCGTACACGTCCGCGTCCCGGACCAGGCTCTCGAACGCCGGCAGGTAGGTGTCGTAGAGGTCGGCCCTGGACGGGTGCACGTCGAAGGTGTGGCGGTCCGCTTCCGGGCCGCTGTGCACGGCGAAGTGCTTGGCGGTGGCGTCGAGCTTGCGGTACTTCGGGTCCAGCGGCTGCCCGGTCTGCGGGTCCATGCCCTGCAGGCCGCGCACGAAGGACACGCCCATGCGCGTGGTCAGGTACGGGTCCTCGCCGTAGGTTTCCTGGCCTCGGCCCCAGCGCGGGTCGCGGAAGATGTTGATGTTCGGCGACCAGTAGGTCAGGCCCTGGTAGCGGCCGCGCTCGCCCTTGCGGGCGAACTCGTGGTGCTTGGCACGGGCCTCGTCGCTGATCACCTGCGATACCTGGTCCATCAGCGGGATGTCGAAGCTGGCGGCCATGCCGATGGCCTGCGGGAACACCGTGGCGCCGCCGGCACGGGCCACGCCGTGCAGGGCCTCGTTCCACCAGTCGTACTCGGGCAGGCCGAGGCGCTCGATCGCCGGGGAGTCGTTCTGCATCTGCGCAGCCTTCTCCTCCAGCGTCATCTGCGCCACCAGCGCCGCCGCGCGCTCCTCGAAACTGCGCGAGGTGTCCAGCCACGGCCGGCTGTCGTCGGCCTGGGCGTGCAGCCCGGGCACGGCCGCCAGCAACGCCAGCGCGCAGCCGCGCGCCAGCACGCGGCGGCGCAACGCGCCGCCGTTGCGGGTGACAGGCCCTGCCTGCCGCGAAACCATCCTGTCCATCGTCTGCTCCTGCTCGCTTACGTGGGAACGTCCGGCACCGGCACCGGCACCGCGGGCACCGCTCAAGGCGTCTGCTCCAGGCGCGCGTGCGGTCCGAGGGTGGCGCCGACGAAGCCGCCGGCCACATCGGTGCTCAGCACCGTGCCGTCCGCGTCCTCGACCAGCCACT
>JBQGEI010000151.1:0-5924 GCA_052039535.1 Pseudoxanthomonas sp. | reverse complement strand
GCAGCCGGCGCTGCTGCTGTTCGACGAACCGCTGTCGGCGCTGGACCCGGCCCGGCGCGAGGAGCTGATCCCCTGGCTGCAGCGGGTGCGCGACGAGGTGCGGCTGCCGATGCTGTACGTCAGCCACCACCCGGACGAGGTGCGGCGCCTGGCCGAGGCCATCCACGTCCTGGATTGACACCTCGTTGCCAGCGCCGCCGGCACGCTGGCCGCGCCCCCCGTGCAGGAGCGGCCCATGGCCCGTCCCCGCAAGACCGCGTTCCCGGTGGAGAAGACCCGGCGCTTCCTCGAACCCGGCCCGCTGGTGCTGATCACGACCGCGTGGAAAGGGCGGCGCGCGATCATGACCTGCGGCTGGCACATGATGCTCGGCTACGACCTGGTGGGAACCTACATCTGGCAGGCCAATGCCAGCCACGCGCTTGCGCGGCGCAGCCGCCAGTGCGTGATCAACCTGCCCACCGCGCCCCTGATGGATACCGTGGTCGGCATCGGCAACTGCAGCAGTGCGCAGGTCGACAAGTTCGAGCGCTTCGGCCTGACCGCGCAGGCGGCCGACGAGGTCGGGGCACCCCTGATCGGCGAGTGCCACGCCAGTTTCGAATGCCGCCTGCGGCGCACCCACCTCAACGACGACTACCCGCTGTTCGTGTGGCAGGTGGTGCGTGCCCACGTCGCGCCCCGGCCGAAGTGGCCGCGCACCGTTCACTACCGCGGCGAGGGACGGCTGATGGTGTCCGGCGACGAGGCCAGCCGCCGCCGGCTGTTCCGGCCGGAAATGCTGGAGCAGTGATCACTGCGCGCCGGTGCGCCTGCCTTCGACCCGTGCCTGGCCGTCCCGCAGCTCGAAGGTGAACGCCCAGGACAGGGTCACCGGCACCGGCCTGGCCTCGCGCACCGGTCCGGCGCAGCCGTCGCCGTTCCAGGCGCGGTTGCGGGTGTCCGCATCGGGGTACTCGCACAGCAGCGCGGGCCTGAAGCGCCAATGGGACATCGCCCCGGTCACGGCCGCGCGCAGGGGCGCGGGCACCGCGGCGGGCGCCTCGCAACCGGGCGCGTCGACCAGCCGCACGTCGCGCACCGCGCCGCCGTCGGCCACCACCAGCGATGCGCACACGGTCAGCTCGAAAGGGCTGGGCGGGCGGTAACCGGCCGGGAATTCCGGTGCGTCGTTGGCCAGGATCTGCGGGAACACGAACGCCTGGTGGCTGGCCAGCTCATAGCGCGCGGTGTTGGCCGGCGTGATCATGCGCTGGCCCACGCCCGTGCGCGTGGCCGGGGGAGGAGCCGGAACCGACACGGTGGCGCAACCGGCCAGCAGGAAGGCCGGCGCGACCGCATACAGCCAGCCGGCCAGGCGGCCACGACGACGGATGGGATGGGCCGGCGCCGCCGGCATCAGGCCTGTCCCGCCGCGGCGGTTTCGTCGGAACTGGCCTCGAACGTTACCGGTACGCGTACCCGTCCGGGCACGGCCTGGCCGTCCGCGGACGCCGGCTTGAACTTCCACTGCCACGCCGCCTCGATCGCGGCTGCATCGAACACCCCGGCGGGGTTTGCGCTTTCGACCTCCACGCCGCTCACGCTGCCGTCGGCGGCGATGTCCAGCACCAGCGTCACCTTGCCGCTGACGTGGGCGTCCGCCGCTTCCCTGGGATAGCGCGGCGGCGGCATGTGCGCGGGCGGCAGGGCGGTCCAGTCGTAGGGCCTGGGCGTGGCCCCGGCAGCCAGCAACTCGTGCATGCGTGCCTCGGTCGCCTCGCGCGAGCCTTGCAGTGGCAGCACCAGCACCTGGGTGCGATAGACCAGCCTGCCGGTCCCGTCACGCTGCTCGACCGCGGCGGCCTCGCCTTCGCGCACCACAAGCACCGGCTCGGCCACCGTCACGCCCGGCTCGCCGCGCTCGATCCGCAGGCGCACCACGGCCGTCCCCGGCCCGGCACCAGGTTCCACCGTCGCCGTGGTCTTCCACCGGCCCTCGCCGGCGCCCACGATGGACACCGCCGGCTCCGCCGGCGCGACCCACTGGGAAAGCACGCCCTGCCCCTCGACGCCGTCATGGCGGGTCTGGCGGGCGAGAAGGAAAGCCCCAGTGCCCGTCGTGGGCGCCGCTACTGGCGCGCGTGCGCCCTCGGCGCCCGCGCTGGCCGGCTGGGCGGCCCATGCGGTGTAGCCGACCGCGGCGCTGGCCCCAAGGGCCGCCAGCGTGGACAAGGTCCAGCGCAGGCGGGACGGGGTGGGTCGCTTGAGCATGTCGATTCGCTCCCTGATCGGATGGCGTGCCTGCCAGTGGCAACCCAACGGCAGGGGTGAAGGATCGAACTGGGTCTTGAGCATGGCCTGGCCGTAATCCCGCCGCGCCCCCGGGTGGTGCGCGATGACCTGCTCGTCGCAGGCCAGCTCCTGGTCCAGCCGGAAACGGCGCAGGGACGCGTGCAGGAGCGGGTTGAACCAGAACAGGCACGCCAGCAGCGCGGCGAATCCATTGGCGAACAGGTCGCCGCGGCGCACGTGCAGGCGCTCGTGTGCGATCACCAGCTCGCGCTCCCGTTCGGTGTAGCGGCGCTCGAAATCTGCCGGCAGCAGGATCCGCGGCCGCCACGCACCGGCCACCGCCGGCAGGCCGGCGCACGTGGTCCTGGACTGGTAGAGGCCGTCGTCACGGCACTGCAGCACGCCCAGTCCCAGGGTGAAGCGGCGCTGCTGCCAGGCCAGCAGCAGCGATGAGCCGAGCGCGCCCGCCAGCCACAGCGGGACCAGCGTTGCACTCCAGTGCCAGGCGCCCTGCACCTCCGGCACACCGCCCGCCGCCGCCGCGGGCATGGCCTGCCACGCCATGGGCAGGACCGTGGCCGCTCCGGTTCCACGCGGCAGCAGCACCGCCAGCAGGGAGGCCGGCACGCACGCCCACAGGACATACGCGGCGCGGGCGCCTAGAACGCCCCGCAGCGGGCGGCGCAAGCACAGCACCAGCAGCATCGCGGCGCTGGAAGCCAGCGTGGTTTCGACGCCGAGCGCGGAGATTTCAGCGTGCATCTTCGTGGCCCTCATCCAGCTCCGATACCAGCCGCTTCAGCTCGGCGATGTCGGCGGCCGAGAGCCTCCCGCGTTCGCTGAAGTGCGCGACCAGCGGCGCCACCCGGCCGCCGAACAGGCGCTCCAGCAGGCCCTCGCTCTGCTGCTGCACCCAGGCCTCGCGCGACAGCACCGGCGAATAGAGGTAGCGCCGCCCATCGCGCTGCGCGCTGATCGCGCCCTTGTTGAGCAGGCGGTTGAGCAGGGTCTTGATCGTCGGCTCCGCCCATCCGGTCGCGGGGGCGACCGCGGCGACCACCTCCTCGGCGCTGCGCGGGCTGGAATTCCACAGCACGTCCATCACGGCGGCCTCGGCCTCGGTGACGGGGATGGAAGGAGTCGTGGCCATGCCCGGCTTCCGTTTACGACTGTAATCGAGGACTGATTACAGGCGTAAACGGTGGCCCGTGTCAACCCTTCTTCGCACGCTGGCATCATCGGCCCAGGCCACGGAGCAAACCGATGCGCACAAACACACGCTTGCGGCCAGGGATCTGGCCCGCGGCCTTGCTGTTGCCGGTGTGGCAGGCCGCCATGGCCGTGTCGCCGGCCGGGTTCAACCTGGCCGTCGAGAACGCCGGCGTCGACTGCCCGGTGGTCGCGGTGGAGGCGACCGCCCGGGACACCCTGCCCGACCCGCTGCTAGCGCCTGACGGCGGCCGCATCACCGACCCTGCGCGGTGGCGCTGCCAGCGCCAGCAGACCCTGCACCTGCTGGAAGAGCAGGTCTACGGCAGCAAGGGCCCGGCGCCGGAGCGGGTGACCGGCACGGTCCACGTCGACCGCATCGAGGTCGAAGTGACGCACGCAGGACGCAGCGAGCGTTTCAGCGCGCCGGTGCACCTGCCCGAAGGGGCGGGCCCGTTCCCGGCAATGCTGGTGATGGCGGGCGTGGCGGGGGTCAGCCCGGCGCTGCTGGCGGCCGAGGGCGTGGCCCGGATCGAGTTTCCAAGCACGGTGCTCGGTGCGGAGACCGGCGAAGGACGCCGCAAGCAAGGCGCCTTCTACCGGCTCTACGGCGAGCAGGCCGCGGCCACCGGCACGCTGATGGCGTGGGCCTGGGGCGTGAGCCGGATCATCGACGTGATCGCCGCCTCCGACGGGCGCCTGCTGCGCGCCGATGCGCTCGGCGTCAGCGGCTGCTCGCGACACGGCAAGGGCGCGCTGGCCGCCGGCGCCTTCGACCAGCGCGTGGCCCTGACGGTGCCGATCGAGTCCGGTGCCGGCGGCGTGCCCACCTGGCGCCACGCGTTGCCCGGCGCCCAGCCGGCGCACAGTGCCTTCGGCGAGCAGCCGTGGCTGGGTGACGGCTTCGGCCGCTTCGCCAGTGACCCGCGCCTGCTTGCGGTGGACCAGCACCAGGTGCTGGCGCTGGTCGCCCCGCGCGGCCTGCTGGTGCTCGACAACCCGCACGTTGCGTGGCTCGGCGCGGCAGGCGGCCACGCCAGCGCGCGCGCCGCCGCGCAGGTCTACGCGGCGCTGGGCGCGTCCGGCAACCTGGGCTACCACGGCGACGTCGCCGACCCGCGGCACTGCGCCTGGCGGCCGGAGTGGGATGTGCCGGCGCGCGAGGCGGTCCGGCGCCACCTGCTGCGCCAGCCGGCGGATGACCCGGGCTTCATCGCCCCCGATGCCTCGCCGCGGGACTGAACGGTGCGGCGTGGCGGCTTGAAGCCGGCCATTGCGCCATCATCTCTGCAGCAGACTCGTCCCCCGGATTGCCATGACCACCCGTGCCGAACAGATCCACCAGGCGATCATCGCCGCCCTGCAGCCTTCGCACCTGGAGGTGCTGGATGAAAGCCACATGCACAGTCGCGGGCTGGAAACCCACTACAAGGCGGTGATCGTCAGCGGCGCCTTCGAGGGCAGGCGCCTGATCCAGCGCCACCAGGCGGTGTACGCGGCCATGGGCGGGCTGATGCAGCAGGTGCACGCGCTGGCGCTGCACACCTATACCCCGGCCGAATGGGACGCCGACGCCAGCGTCCCGGATTCGCCGCGCTGCCGCGGCGGCAGCAAGCACGACCACGCCGGCCGCTGACCCGACGGCCCGCAGGGCGCAAGCCCTTCACGTCCGCTGCGCGGGCGTTTGCGCAGCGTAAGGGCCCGGTCACTTCAGCCCGAGCTGCCATGCCTTCCACGCTGCCGATCCACCGTCTGCTTCCCGCCGCACTTGCCACGTGCCTGCTGGCCGCTTCCGGCGCGGCCTTCGCCACGGACGCCGCCGCCACCCGCACGCTGGCCGCCAGCGCCGAGGACCGCGCGGTGCACGAAGGAGCCGGCGCGCTGCTGCGCGCCCAGGTACTGCTGTCGCGCGCCCGCTTCTCGCCGGGGGAAATCGACGCAATGGCCGGCAGCAACCAGGCGCGCGCGGTACGCGGCTTCCAGCAGGCCCGCGGGCTGGACGCCACCGGCACGCTGGACGAGGCCACGTGGAAGGCGCTGGAGGCGGACACCGGGCCGGTGCTCGCACGGCATACCCTCGCCGATGCGGACCTCGCCGGGCCATACACCGGGTTGCCCGACGACATGATGGAGCAGGCCAAGCTGGAACGGCTGGGATACGAATCGCTGGCCGAGGCGCTGGGTGAGCGTTTCCACGCGAGCCCGGCGCTGCTGCGCAAGCTCAATCCCGGCCTGGACGGGCTGCGTGCCGGCGACATGGTCGTGGTGCCCGCGCTCGCCGATGCGCCGCTGCCGGCGGCCGCGCGGATCGTCGTTGACCGGAGCGACTCGGTACTGCGGCTGCTCGATGCACAGGGCGGCGTGGTCGCGCAGTTCCCCGCCTCCACCGGCAGCGAGCATGACCCGCTGCCCATCGGCGAATGGAAGGTGGTGACCGTGGT
>JBQGEI010000150.1:0-1590 GCA_052039535.1 Pseudoxanthomonas sp. | reverse complement strand
TGCCTGGGCTCGCCGCTGTGCGGCAGCGCCACCGCGCGGATGCTCTCCATGCATCGCGGCCTGTCCTGGGCGCTGGGTCGCAGCGCGTCGCTGCTGACGTGCGGCTGCCAGCCCTGGGAGGGGCCGGCGGAACTGGGCGTGATCGCTGGCGACCGGCCGCGCGGGGCGGGGCGGCTGCTGGCAGCGGTGGGGCGTGACTCGGACGGCACGGTGGCCCTGGCCGAGACCCGTCTGCCGGGGGCCACGGCGCACTGCCAGGTCGCAGCCAGCCATACCGGGCTGGTGCTGTCGGCGGAGGCGGCACGGCAGGCCGCCAGCTTCCTGCGCAGCGGCGCGTTCGCCGCGTCCGGGGTAGCGGCCCCGGGCGCTGGGCGGGGCGACGGACAGCTATAATCCACGCCTTCGCAATCGCAGTACGGAACGCTCATGGGTCGTGGTCCTTCGATCGAAGCGCGCAAGAACGCCAGCGACGCCAAGCGCGGCAAGGTCTTCACCAAGCTGATCCGCGAGATCGGCGTGGCCGCCCGCGCCGGTGGCGGGGACCCGTCCAACAACCCGCGACTGCGCGCGGCCATGGACAAGGCGCTGGCCTCGAACATGTCCAAGGACGTCATCGAGCGCGCGATCAAGAAGGCCACCGGCGAGCTTGAGGGCGTCGAGTACGAGGAGATCCGCTACGAGGGCTATGCCCCCGGCGGCGTGGCGGTGATCGTCGACTGCCTGACCGACAACCGCGTGCGCACCGTGGCCGACGTGCGCCACGCCTTCAGCAAGAACGGCGGCAACATGGGCACCGAAGGCTCGGTGGCCTTCATGTTCAAGCGGCTGGGCGTGCTGAGCTACGAGGGCGGCGACGAGGACGCGATCACCGAGGCGGCGATCGAGGCGGGCGCGGACGACGTGGTGGTCTATCCGCAGGATGGCGCCATCGACGTGCTCACCTCGCCCGAAGCGTTCGAATCGGTGAAGCAGGCGATGGAGGCCGCGGGCCTGGCGCCGGGCTACGCCGAGGTCACGTTCCGCGCCGACAACGACATCGCGGTGTCGGGCGAGACCGCGCTGCAGGTGCAGAAGCTCCTGCACATGCTCGAGGACCTCGACGACGTCCAGAACGTCTACTCCAACGCCGACCTCGGCGACGCCGGCTGACATGCAGGCGGCCCGGTGCGATCCGGCGGCGGGCCAGGCGGCACCTGGAGCGCCGGCATGAATGCGGTTCGCGTGGCCGCACCGGCGGTGCGCATCTTGGGGATCGACCCGGGATCGCAGCGCACCGGGGTTGGCATCATCGACGCCGAGGCGGGCGGACGGATCCGCCATGTGCACCACCAGCCGCTGGTGCTGCTGGGCGAGGGCGGCTTCGCGGACCGGCTCAAGCGCCTGCTGCACGGCCTGGCGGCGCTGATCGAGGAGTACCGGCCGGCCGAGGTCGCGATCGAGCAGGTGTTCGTCGGCCGCAGCGCCGATTCGGCGCTCAAGCTGGGCCAGGCCCGCGGTGCGGCGATCAGCGCGGTGGTCCTGCGCGACCTGCCGGTGAGCGAGTACGCCGCGCGCGAGGTGAAGCTGGCGGTGGTCGGCACCGGCGCGGCG
>JBQGEI010000149.1:0-4396 GCA_052039535.1 Pseudoxanthomonas sp. | reverse complement strand
CCGGGGCGACGACCACGTCCACCGGCAGCGGGATCTGCGCGCCGCGCGCCTTCGCGTCGGCGTCGATCCGGCGCGCGGTCTCCAGCAGGTCGTTCTCCACCAGCGACTTGCCCACGCCGTGGCCCGCGGCGGCGATGAAGGTGTTGGCGATGCCGCCGCCGACGATCAGCTGGTCGACCTTGCCGACCAGGCTGGTCAGCAGCTCGAGCTTGGTCGAGACCTTGCTGCCGGCCACGATCGCCAGCAGCGGGCGCGCGGGGTTGGCCAGGGCCTTGTCCAGCGCGTCGAGCTCGGCCATCAGCAGCGGGCCGCCGGCAGCCACCGGCGCGAAGCGGATGACGCCGTGGGTCGAGGCCTGTGCGCGGTGCGCGGTGCCGAAGGCGTCCATGACGAACACATCGCACAGCGCGGCGTACTTCTTCGCCAGCGCCTCGTCATCCTTGCCCTCGCCCTCGTTCATGCGGCAGTTCTCGAGCAGCACGAGCTGGCCCGGCTGCACCTGCACGCCGTCGACCCAGTCGCGCACCAGCGGCACCTCGACGCCCAGCAGCTCGGACAGGCGCGCGGCCACAGGCGCCAGCGATTCGGCCTCGCTCCACACGCCCTCCTTGGGACGGCCCAGGTGCGAGGTGACCATCACCGCGGCGCCCTTATCCAGCGCCAGCTTCAACGTGGGCAGCGAGGCGGTGATGCGCTGTTCGGAGGTGATGCGGCCGTTGTCGATCGGCACGTTGAGATCCTGGCGGATCAGCACGCGCTTGCCGGTCAGGTCGAGGTCGGTCATCCGGAGGATCGTCATGCTCACGTCTCTGTGTGGGGAAGGGAAACCGGGCGCCGGGATCCGGCCTCGGATGCGTGCATTTTCCGGGCACGCCGGGGCGCGGGCAAACCCGCGCGGCTCAGGACTCCGCCGGCGGCCTGCGCAGCAGGCTCAAGCCCAGCAGTGCGACCACCAGCGCCCCGCCGACCAGCAGCGCCCACAGCAGCCAGGACTTCCAGTCGTACTCGCGCACCGGCTGCAGCGCGCGCTCGCCCGCCAGCTCCCGTGGCGTGTCCGCGAGGGTGGCCGGCGCCGGCTCCCAGCCAACGCCACGGCGGGCGCGCAAGGCGTCCAGCAGCGGGCGGATCGGTGCCTCGTCGCGGCGCGCGCGGGCGCTGCCGGCCGCCAGTGCGTATGGCGGCTCGCCCTGGGCCAGGAACACCACGACCTCCGGCTGGTAGCCCAGGCGCAGCACCGGTGCCGCATCGCCGACCGGACTTGCCGGCACCAGCCGCCAGTGGCGGTCGCGCACGCGGGCCGGCAGGGCACGCGGCTCGGAGCGGCCTTCCTCGCCCACCTGGTAGGCCATCCAGGGGCCGGCACGCCAGGTCCACGTGGCGCTGTCCTCCTCGCGGCTGAGCAGGGTCCACTGCACCGCGCTGTTGCCGGGGAGGACCACGTCGGCGCGCTCGACCGGGAAACGGCCGGGCAGACGGAACTCGAACCCTGCCCGTCCACCCTCGCTGCGCGGCTGGCCCTGCAGCTCCAGCCACCGCCACGACGGCTGCAAAGGCAGCGGGGGCAGCTCGGCTGAAACAGTCACCAGCACCGGCACCGGGCCGGCGCGCAGCGGCTGCAGCCGCAGGTAGCGGGCCTGGCCATCCAAAGCGATGCGGTTCTGCACCAGGCGCTCGCCGCCGCGCTCCAGGTCCAGCAGGGTGGTGCTGCCATTGAGGATGTGCCAGCTGCGCAGGTCGTCGCTGCCTTCCACGCGGTAGGCGGCCTGCAGCGGCTGGCCCGGGACGCGCCACTGCAGCACCAGCGCGCGCGCCGGCGCACGCAGCGCGCTGGCGTCGACCAGCCACTGGCCGGCGGCGCTGCTGCCCGGACGCGTGTCCACGCCCGCCTCCACCCGCCGGATGCGGCCCTCGTCGTCGCGCTCGGCCACCAGGCGCAAGTCGCCGCCCGGGCTGCCGCCTTCACCCGGCAGCGCGAACCACGGCAGCTCCACCCGCCGCGGCGCCTGCACCAGTGGCTGCGCCGCGGACAACACCGAAGCGGCGACCTGCCCGCCCTGCGCGTTGAACACGGCCACGTCGCGCAGCTGGCGGTCGTCGGCAGTGCGGTACACCGCCTCGTCCAGCACCACCCGGTAGGCGCCGGCCGCGGCGCCTGCCCCCGTATCCAGGGTCCATTGCCGCGCGTAGTCCGCCCCGGGGGCCGCCGCCGGCGCCACGCCGGGCAGCAGCAGGCCGAGCAGGTACAGGACGCGGGGCGGGGCAAGGGTCATGGGTGGGGCTCCGGGGCGTGGCCGGCGCGCGGCGGCGCGGGCGCGAGGTAGCCGACGATCATGCACAGCACGCCGTAGGCGATGAAGGAGACGATGCCGGTGAGGTTGCCCAGGTGGGTGCGGTCCACCAGGACGAGCTTGGCCAGGACCACGCCCATCAGCACCGCGCCGGCCATCCACAGCCCGCGCTGGCCGCGGCGCGAGCCCAGCACCCAGCCCAGCACCCCCAGCACGCTCCAGACCACGGTCAGGCTGGTCTGGGCCAGCCCGGTGGACAGCAGGCCCGCGTTCCAGTCCAGGCCGCCCCAGTAGTGCACGCTGCGCAGGGTCGAGGCGCTGAGCACCAGGAACCCGCCGGCCGCCAGCAGGCCCGGGCGCAGCCGCTGCAGGCCACGGGAATACGGCGAATGCAACCAGGCCGCCGCCAGCGCCAGGGTCGCCAGCTGCACCAGCTCGGCCGGGTTCAGCAGCGGCAGCCACGGCAACGGCGACGGATCGACCGGACGGTTGAGGATCGCCAGGCTGATGGCAGCGGCCACCGCGATGGCGATCCACAGCACCCCGCCACGCAGGGGCGCGGCGACGGCGGTCCCGCGCGGCACCGCCAGCCAGTTCCAGCGCCAAAGCGCGCACACCGCCAGTGCCAGCCAGGGCAGCGCCAGCAGCGCCGCTTCCCAGCCCTGGCCCAGCCCGGCTTCCAGCGACAGCCAACGGCCCTCGACCGAGCCCAGCAGCGCCCACAGCAGCCACCCGCCCAGCTGCGCGGCACCGGCGCTGCGGCCGGCATCACGCGCCAGGCAGGCCAGGGCGCGCAGCCCCAGCAGGCCGAACACCAGCCACGCCAGCGCGCCGAAGCGGCCGCCGAGCGGATGCCCGTGCAGGTCCGCCTGCCAGGACAGCAGTGGCACGGCGACGACCGTCGCGGCCAGCAGGGTCTGGGCGAGCAGCGCCGCCGGACGACGGCGATGGACCTCCGCGGCCGCCCAGCCGGTTACGCCGGCCAGGACCAGCGCCAGGTCCGCCCGGACGGCGGCATCGACGAAGCGCGACAGTTCGTGGGCGCAGTTGCCCGCCCACCAGGCCAGCCCCCACAGGTAGAACAGCGCCGCCGGCAGCGTGCGCCCGTGCGCGCGTGCGGCCCAGGCGCTGGCCCATCCGGCCAGCGCAAGCAGCAGCATGCCCATCGCAGTGGGATTGAGCACCGCATGCACGTCCTGCCCCACGTAGTCCAGCCCGAACAGCAGCGCCACCGCGGCGGCCAGCTGCAGGACCACGCCGCTGGCCTGCGGCAGCAGGCGCTGCCGGCGCAGGCCCAGCCACACCAGGCCGGCGCCTTCCAGCGCGAAAACGCTGGCGGTGGCCCGCGCGCTCAGCCCCAGCGGCACCGCCAGGGTGGCGAAGCCCACGGCCAGGACCGCATAGGACTGGCCCAGCAACCCGTACCCGCGCTGCCGCAGAAGGGCCCGCGCCAGCAACGCGTACAGCGCCCCCAGGCCCAGTGCGCAGAATGCCAGCGGCAGGCGCTGGCCTTCCAGCAGCCCGGCCTGCAGGGAGAAGGCGACCAGCGGGGTACCGAACACCAGGCAGCCATCCACCAGGTCGCGACGCCCTTCGGGCCGGCGCCGGGCGAACAGCAGGGGCACCGCCAGGTAGAAGGCGAAGAACAGCGCGAGGAACGGCTGGGTGCTGGCGTACTTCTCGGGCGTATAGGCACTGGCGCCCCACAGGCTGCCGATGCCGAAGGTGAACACGAAGCCCAGCAGGTTCAGCAGCCGCCACGCGCGGAACCAGGCGATCGCCACCACCGCCGCGTTGAGCAGCGCGTAGTAGGAGAACAGGGCGACATGGTTGCCGCTGCCGGTGGACAGCCAGATCGGCGCCAGATAGCCGGCCAGCAGCGCGAACGCCGCCAGCGGCTGCGCGTTCTGCAGCACCGCCAGCAGGGCGGCGCCGGCGACCAGCACCACGCTGAGGGCGAAGGCCGGGCCGGCGTCGACCAGGCCGTAGAGCTTGAACGCGGCGAACACGACCAGCAGCAGGGTGCCGATCGCCCCGCCCTGCACGCTCAGCGCGAACACCCGGTTGCCCTCGCGCCGGCGCCAGGCGAAGCCCAGCGCTGCCAGCGC
>JBQGEI010000148.1:0-14962 GCA_052039535.1 Pseudoxanthomonas sp. | reverse complement strand
GCCGCCGATGTACCACAGCGCCATCTGCGACAGGCCGCCGTAGCCGTCGCCGGAGAACAGGTTCTTGCCGTCCTTGCCCAGCGACTGGTGCACGTGCATGCCGCTGCCGTTGTCGCCGACGATCGGCTTGGGCATGAAGGTGACGGTCTTGCCGTTGCGGTGGGCGACGTTCTTGATGATGTACTTCATGGTCAGCAGCTCGTCGGCCTTCTTGACGAGCGTGTTGAACTTGGTGCCGATCTCGCACTGGCCGGCGGTCGCCACCTCGTGGTGGTGGACCTCGACCTCGATGCCGGCCTCTTCCAGCACCTTGCACATCTCCGCGCGCAGGTCGTGCAGCGAGTCGTGCGGGGCCACCGGGAAGTAGCCGCCCTTCACGCCGGGGCGGTAGCCGGTGTTGCCGGTCTCGTACTTGGTGCCGCTGTTCCAGGCCGCTTCCTCCGATTCGATCTCGAAGAAGGTGTGGCCCATGTCGTTGGCGTAGCGCACCGCGTCGAAGATGAAGAACTCCGGCTCCGGGCCGAAGAACGCCAGGTCGGCGATGCCGGAGGACTTGAGGTAGGCCTCGGCGCGCTTGGCCACGCCGCGCGGGCAACGGCCGTAGGCCTGCATGGTCGCCGGGTCGAGCACGTCGCAGGTCAGGATCACGGTCGGGTCGGCGGTGAACGGATCGAGCACCGCGGTGTCCGCGTCGGGCATCAGCAGCATGTCCGACTCGTTGATGCCCTTCCAGCCGGCGATCGAGGAACCGTCGAACATGCGGCCATCCTCGAACAGCGACGCGTCGACGATGTTGACCGGGAAGGTCACGTGCTGCTGCATGCCGCGCATGTCCACGAATCGCAGGTCGACGAACTCGACCTTGTTGTCCTTGATCAGCTTCTCAACGTTTTCCAGGGACATCGCAGTGCAACCTCGAAGGTGATGGGTACCGTCCCTGTAGCACGGGCCGTGCCAACCGCCGGGACCTTCACAAGCCCTTGATTTTGCTTGCCCGATGCCCGCAAGCGGGGATGTAGCACCGCCGAGGTGCATCATTGTGGTGCGCCGTTGCACCGCAAAGGTGCGTGCCACGGGCGCCGGTGGGGTCGCGTATCCTCGTTCGCCCCTCCCCACCGCGCCCACGCCCGTGTCCGACCTGTTTTCCGCCCTCCTGCTGGGCATCCTCGAAGGCCTCACCGAATTCCTGCCGGTCTCCAGCACCGGCCACCTGCTGATCGCCCAGCACTGGCTCGGTGCGCGCTCGGACTTCTTCAACATCGTGATCCAGGCCGGCGCGATCCTGGCCGTGACCCTGGTGTTCCGCCGGCGGCTGTGGGAACTGGCCACCCACCTCGGGGACCCGGCCAACCGCGACTACGTGGCCAAGCTGGCGGTAGCCTTCCTGGTCACCGCGCTGGTGGGCCTGCCGGTGCGCCTGGCCGGCTGGGAGCTGCCGGAGACGGTGACCCCGATCGCCTGGGCCCTGGTGCTGGGCGGCGTGTGGATGCTGGTGGCCGAGCACTACGCGGAGAAGCGCGGCGACGTGGCCACCGTGACCTGGAAGGTGGCGGTGCTGGTGGGCCTGGCCCAGGTGGTGGCGGGCATCTTCCCGGGCACCTCGCGCTCGGCCGCGGCCATCTTCATGGCGATGCTGGCCGGCACCAGCCGCCGCGCCTCGGCTGCCGAGTTCGTGTTCCTGGTCGGCATCCCGACCATGTTCGCGGCCAGCGCCTACGCCTTCCTGGAACTGGCCATGGAGGGCGGCCTGGGCGAGGAGGACTGGGCCGGCGTGGCGGTGGCCTTCGTGGCCGCGGCGGTCACCGGTTTTGCGGTGGTGCGCTGGCTGATGGGCTACATCAAGGCGCACCGGTTCACCGGCTTTGCGGTCTACCGGATCGCGCTGGGCATCGGCCTGCTGGCGTTCATGCCGACCGGCGCCTGAGGCCGGCGGGCCTTTCCAGCGGCCTGCATTGCATACGGGTGGCGGCGCCAGGCTCGGCGTGACGGCCCTCCACGCACACGCCGGCGTCCGCGGAGCTGGCGGACGCCCCTGCGCACGCCCCGCCATGCAGGCGGCGGCGGCGCGGATACGCATGCGGCCTGCGGTGTGGCCGGGCCCGTGGACATCGGCGCGCCACCGGCGCGCGCGGGGATCAGCCCAGGCGCGGGTTGAGCGTATAGCGGCCGTGCATGGCCGCCTCGGCCAGCACATGGCCCTGCATCGCGCGCAGGGCGTCGGCGGCGGTGAAGCGCTCCGGCACCTCCAGCCGCGCCACGTCCAGGGCGAACAGGCGGAAGAAGTAGCGGTGCATCCGCGCATCGTTGAACGGCGGGTACGGACCGTCGTAGCCGCGATAGTCGCCGCCCATCTGCGCATCGCCGGCGAACCAGCCGGTGTAGTCGTTCAGACCCTGTCGCGCACCCTGCGGGCCGGCCGGGGCGGCCTTGCCGCCGGCCACCAGGCCGTCGCTGCAGCTGCCGGCGGCGATCCGGTCCAGCGCCGGCGGCAGGTCGACCATCACCCAGTGCACGAATTCGGTGCGCGGCTGGTCGCGGGGGATTTCCATGTCCTGGCGGCCGACGGTCGCCGGGACCGTCGGCGCGTCCGGGTCGATGCACAGCAGCACCAGCGAGCGGGCGCTGGTGGGCACGTCCGTCCAGGCCAGGTGCGGGTTGCGGTTGCCGCCGAAGCCACCGGGCGCGCCCAGCGCGAAATCCGGCGGGATCAGGCCGCCGGCCGGAAAACTGTCGCTCCAGATGCGCATGTCCGCTCCCGGCGGTTGCAGGATCAGGCCTCAGGGTAGCCCAGGCGCATGGCCACCGGCGCCAGCACGGCGAACGGCCCGGCCAGGGCCGCCTGGTAGGCGCGCCAGCGTCCGGCCGGCATCCGCCGCGGGGTGCCGCGCGGGGCCGGCAGGGTCACGCCCAGCGCCTGGCCGACCAGGCCCGCCAGCGCCGCGGGGTCGTTGATGACCTCGTCCAGCCGCAGCACGGTGTGCGGATACAGGTTCTGCTCCTGCAGCACCACCACCTGTTCCAGCACCGCGGCCAGCCAGCGCGCCGCCGCGTCCGGCGATTCCAGCTTCAGCGGCAGGGCGGCGCCGTAGGACAGCCAGTCCAGCAGCATGTCGCGCGGATCGCGCAGGGCCACCAGCAGGCGGCCGCCGGGCAGGTGCGGGCGCAGCGCCAGCAACAGGGCGTTGTCCCAGTGCAGCAGCCAGTCGACCACGTTGCCGCCGGCCACGCCCCGCGCCGGCAGGTGCTGGGCCCACTGCGCCACCAGCGCCTCGGGGGCCAGTCGCCCCTCGACCAGGGCCGGGCCGGTGGCCAGGCTCTGCAGCGGATCGCGCGGCGGATCGGGGCGGTAGCGGTCGGCCAGCACCGGGCCGCCGCCGGCGGCCAGGGTGTCGACCACCCGCTCCACGCCCGAGCCCGGGGCGCCCCACACCAGCAGCGGCTGCGGCGCGTCCTCGGCGGCGGTGGCCAGCGGCGGCCACCCCTCCGGGCTCGCGGCCAGGGCCGGCAGCGGACTGCGGCTGGCGGCGTGGCCGTCGTGCAGCGACTGCCACTGGGCGACGGCCTGGTCGTGGCGGCCGACGCGGTCGAGCAGGCGGCCGATCCAGCTGCCCACGGTGTCGCGCTCGGCGCCGTCGGCGGCGCGGGCCAGGATCTGCCGGGCCTGCTCCAGCGCCGCGTCCGGATCCTCCGGCAGCAGCGCCTCGACCAGGAACTGCAGGCCGGCCGGGTGCGCCGGGACGGCCTCCAGCAGCCGCTGCGCGGCCGCGCGGGTGGCGGCCGGGTCACCGGTGCGGTCGGTATTGAACAGCGAGGCCTCCAGCGCCGGCACGTGGCCGGGCATGGCCGCGTGCCAGCGCTCGAGCACCGCTGCGGCCTCGGGCGTCGCCGGCGACTCCAGCGCCAGCCGCGCGGCCCAGGCTCGGCCGTTGCCAGGATCGGCGGCCAGCAGTGCGTCGAGGGTGTCGCGGGCGTCGTCACGGGCATCGGTGGCCGCCCACAGGGTCAGCAGCCCGCGCAGGGCCAGGTCGTCCTGCGGCCGGGCCTCCAGCGCGCGGCCCAGCCATTGCCGCGCCTGCTCCGTCCGCCGCCCGTGCAGCGCGTACAGGCCGCCGCTGCGCAGCAGCGCGGGGGTGGCGGTGGCCGGATCCTCCAGCAACGGGGCCATCAGGTCGGCGGCTTCGGCGCCGCGGTCCTGGGCGGCGACCACCTGGGCCAGCAGCGGCTGCAGGCCGCGCGCCTCGGGCAGCAGCGCCACCACCCGGCGGAAGGCCTGTTCGGCGAAGGCCCAGTTGCCCTTGGCGATGTAGCCGAAGCCCATCACCGACAGGACCTGCGGGTCGTCCGGCAGGCGCCGGCTGGCGGCGGACGCCAGTGCCAGGGCACGGTCGTGGTCGCCCTGGCGCAGCGCCAGCAGGCCATCGAGCGCCACCAGCTGCGGGTGGCCCTCGTCGATGCGCCCGGCGGTGCGGATCAGCCGGGCCGCTTCCTCCAGCCGGCCCATGGCGATGGCCAGCCGCGCCTGCGCCAGGTAAGCCGGCAGGTGGTTCGGATCCAGCCCCAGGCTCTGGCCCAGCGAGGCATGCGCACCGGCGGCATCGCCCTCGCGGACCAGCAGCAGCGCGCGCTCGTGGTGCAGCGCCGCCTCTTCCGGGGCCAGCGCGATGGCCTGGTCCAGCGCCGACAGTGCGGCGGCGTCATCGCCACGGCGGGCCAGCACATGGGCCAGCGTGCGGTGCGCGGCGGCCAGCTGGGGCTCGCTGGCGGTCCAGTCGCGTGCCAGCTGCAGCGCCTGGTCGAGCGCGCCGTTGTCCAGGGCCTGGTGGATCTTTTGCTGCATCGGGGCTTCCCGCGGAAAAACCCGCATTCTAGCCGGTGCCCGTCAGCGGCCCGGCAGCCCCGCGCACAGACGCTCGCTGACCCAGCGCTCGGCGAAACCGTCGCCATGCAGGTTCTGGACGAAGGCGCAGTGGCCGCCCCAGGCGGCGACCTCCAGCCGCGCGCCGGACGGAAGCCGCCAGTGCTTGAAATCGTCGTAGGGGATCACCGGATCGTCGCGCGACATGAGGATGTCGGCCGGCACCGCCAGCGCCGCCAGCCGGGCGCCGGCGATCGAATAGCTGTCGAAATACGCCTCGACCGAGCCGAAGCCGGCATGGCGCTGCGCCAGCCAGCCCATCAGCCCGCGCAGGTCCAGGCCCAGGGTGGCGTCGTCGTAGGGGTAGCGGTCCGGGAACAGCTCCCGCTTGCGCACCAGCGAGCTGCGCCACTTGCGCCGGAAGTACCAGTCGTAGAACTGCGGCGCCCGCTCCATGTGGCTCATCGTGGCCGCCGGGTCCACCAGTGGGCACACCGCGGCGATCCGGCGCAGCGGCAGCCCGGCCACGGCCGCGCGCAGGCCCAGGCGCAGGGCGTGGTTGCCGCCCAGGGAGTAGCCGGCCACCACCAGGTCGCGCACCCGCAGCCGCGCGACCATGTCGGCGGTGGCGTGCACCACCTCGTCCAGGCGGTTGGAGTGGAACAGGTCCTCGTTGAGGTGGTGGGTGCCGCCGTGGTCGCGGAAGTTGAGCCGGAACACCTCGAACCCGCACGCCAGCAGGCGCGCGGCGGTCAGGCGCATGTAGCCCGATTCGGCACTGCCCTCCCAGCCATGCAGCAACAGGGCCATGCCGCGGGCGTGGTGGCCCGGCACCTGGCTGTGCCAGCCCTGCAGGCGCACGCCGTTGCCACCGTCCAGGATCAGCTCGCGGGTGCGCGCGCCACTGGCGGCCAGCGCGCGCAGCCCACGGCGCTGGCGCAGGGCGCTGGATCCCAGGACCGACTGCAGGTGCGGGTTGCGCAGCAGGCGCGGCGGGCGGAAGTCGACGGCGGTCAGCATTCCCGGGTCAGGCAGTTACGCCGGTTACCATTGTCGGTCGCGCCGGTGCCGGCGCAAGTGCCGCCAGCCCACCACCGCGGGGATTCAAGGTTCCATCACTGCGAGGATGCGCTCGCGCGACAGCTCGGCCAGGCGCCGGCGTCCTTCCACCTGTCCCGGCAGTACCGGCTCGAGGAAGTGCACCTCGGCCAGCCGCGCCGGCTCGCCGAGCAGGCGCACGAAGTTGGTCGCGAAGTTCTCGCGCGGCCCGAAGGCGACCACCGTCTGCGCCCGGCCATCCACGCCGTAGCGCAGGGCGACCGGCTGCACGGGCACCTCCGCCTCGACCGCGGCCTGGAAGATGCGGGCGTGGAAGGGCCCCACCTCCTCGCCGCCGCGGGTGCGCCCTTCCGGGAACACGGCCACCGCGCGCCCCTGGCGCAGGCGCTCGCCCATCACGGTGATCACCGCGGACAGCGAATCGGTGCTGCCGCGCTGGTGGTAGATGGTCTGGCCGAGCGTGGCCAGCCAGCCGACGACCGGCCAGCCGGCGATCTCGCGCTTGGCCACGAAGCCCATCATCCGCTGGCTGTGCAGCATCTCGATGTCGACCCAGCTGACATGGTTGGCGACGAACATCACCGCGCCGGGCAGCGGCTCGCCGAAGCGGCGCAGGCGGAAGCCGAACACCCGCATCAGCCCGGCCGACCACGCCTGCACCGCGCGGTCGCCGAGGGTCTGCCGGCCCCACGGCAGGCGCGCCAGCGGCGGCGCCTGGCACAGCAGGGTCAGCGGCAGCGGCACCAGCAGGTGCAGCAGCAGCAGCGGGATGCGGTAGAGGTAGCGGAGCAGGCGGCCGACGCCGGAACCGGGCCTTGCGCGGCGCCGGGCGGCGCGGGGGGAAGCGTGGTCCATAGGTCGCGCACGATACCGGAAAGGCCGCCCGCGGGGAGCCGGGGCCAAGGGCGACGGAGGTTGCGGCCGGCCGCCATCGGCCGACGGCGGCCACGCACGATGCCCGTCCTTCAGCCCCCGGTGGCGGGCACCACCGCCAGGGTCAGCCGCGAGACGCAGCTGGCGCGGCCACGCGCGTCCTCGATGCGGATGTCCCAGACCTGGGTGCTGCGGCCGACGTGCACCGCGCGCGCGGTTCCGGTGACCACGCCCTCGCGCACCGCGCGCAGGTGGTTGGCGTTGATCTCCAGGCCCACCGCATGGTGCGTGGCGGTGTCCAGGCACAGGTTGCCGGCGCTGCTGCCGAGGGTCTCGGCCAGCACCACCGAGGCGCCGCCGTGCAGCAGCCCGTACGGCTGGCGGGTGCACGCCTCCACCGGCATCGTCGCCTGCAGCCAGTCGGCGCCGGCGGCGGTGAACACGATGCCGAGGTGTTCGATCAGGGTGCCGCGGCTGAGGCGGTTGAGTTGGTCCAGGTCCACCGGGCCACGGAAGGCCATCGGCGCTGCTCCTGCTTAGAGGCGGGCGGCGATTATCGCCGCCCCCTCACAGGATCGGCACCAGCCCGGCGCCGAAGGCGGTGAGCATGCGGGTGAAGATCGAGCGCGGCCCGAGGCTCACTTCCGGGAAGTCGCCCACCGCCACGTAGCACTGGTGGAAGCGCGGGTCGCGTCGCGGCAGCGGCGCGGGGCAGTCCGGCCCGGGCTGGAAGGCGTAGTTGGTCGCGTAGCGCCACGGCCACAGGTCCAGCACCGGCGATTTCTCCAGCACCTTGCCCATGCTGTAGTTGAGCCCGGACAGCACCGGCGGCCGCGCACGCGGCGCCACCGTCCACGAGTTGCCCGGGTCGATGTCGCGCTCGATGCTGGCCGCCAGCGCCGCGGCGAACGCCGGATCCTCGATCACCACCACCCCTTCGGTGTTGTACGTCTCGCTGCGCGGATCGAAGTTGTGGGTGCCGATCACGGCGATGCGCCGGTCGATCACCATCGACTTGGCATGCAGGCCCATGCGCGGCCGCGGCCCCCGCGCCTCCACCGGCACCGGGCGGTTGGCCGGCAGGCCGGTGCTCAGCAGCGACGGGCGGCTCTCGGTGCGCAGCTTGTCGCGGACCTGGCGCCGCGGGTCGGCATCCTCCTCCGGTTGCCCGGCACCGGCGGCCATGCCGGCCCCGGGCAGCACCTCGCTGCGCGCGACGCTGGGCGGCTGGCCCTGCGCGTCTCCCGGCTGCCACGCCCCCAGCGCCGGGTCGACCGGCGGGTCCTCGGGAAAGGGCTTGTACTCGTGGATGTCGAAGCCCAGCTCGCGCACGTTGCGGCGCTTGTACTTGTAGGTGAGCGCGTAGACGATCGCGTTGTCGGTGGCGGCCAGGCTGTTGGTGGACGCCACCACCCGCGCCGGCCGCTCGCGCTGGCGCAGGTCGCGGAAGATCTCCACCGCCCGGTCGCTCAGCACCAGGTACGGCGTCTGCAGCAGCACCTCGTCCTGCGCGCCGGACAGCAGCCCGGCCAGCCCGGCCGCGCCGGCGCCCTCGCGCGGGCCCTCGCGGTGCTTGCGCGGGATGTCCGCCAGGTAGCTCACCTCGCCCACCGCCAGCGCGTGCCGCGCCAGGCGCTGGTGGACCAGGTCGTTGTCGGCGGCGGCCTGGCGCATCAGCTCGATCCGCTCCGGGCGCGCGGGGCGGGCCGGCGGCATCGCCGGCACCCCCGAGTCCAGCAGCAGCCGGCCGACATCGTCCAGGCGCTCGACCGGCACGCTGCGCCGGTCGTTCCAGTAGGTGGCGAAGTTGCGCTCCATCTCGCGCACCACCGGCCCGGCGACCAGCACGTCGCGGTCGCGGAAGTTGAACTCGGCGTCCCAGTCGTAATAGTCGTCCTGGTAGTTGCGCCCGCCGGAGATGCCGACCGCGTCGTCGATCACCAGCAGCTTGTTGTGCATGCGCTGGTTGAAGCGGCGGAAGCAGCAGACCACGCTGGCGGCGTAGTGCAGGTAGTTGGGCTTGGCCAGGTCGAAGGTCGGGTTGTAGATGCGCAGCTGCAGGTTCTGGTGGGCGCCGGCCAGGGCGCCGAGGATCTCCAGGTCGGCGATCGCCGAGAGCTGGTCGATCAGCACCCGCACCTTGACCCCGCGCCGCGCCGCCGCCAGCAGCTCGTCCATCACCAGCCGCGCGCTGTCGTCCTTGTCGAAGATGTAGGTCTGCAGGTCGATCCGGCGGGTGGCGCTGCGCATCAGATTGATCCGCGCCAGCAGCGCGTCGCCGCCGCCGTCCAGGATCAGCGCGCGGTGGCGGGCGCCGCCGTCGGCGGCCGAGGCGGTTTCGGCGAACGCCTCGCCGGCCAGGTCGCGCAGCGGCGAGGGCTGCGCGCAGCGGTCGGGGCGCGCGCAGTCCACCGTCGCATCGCGCGCGGCGATCGCCACCGCCGCGGCCTGCTCGCGCTGCTGCGGGCCCAGGGTGCTGCAGGCGGTGGCCGGCAGCAGCAGCGCCACCAGCATCAGGACACGGCACCAGGGCGTCACCGCGGGTCCGCCTCCCGCAGCCACACGTGCATGGTGAAGCGCACGCGTTCGGACAGCATCACCTGCCAGTCGTCCATGCCATAGCGGCTGCGGGCGATGTCGCCGCGCACGCGCACCTCGCACTCCAGCCCCGGATGCGCGCAGTCGGCGCGCTCCACGTCCAGGCTCTCGGGCCGGGTGGCGCCGCGCAGGGTCAGCTGTCCGTGCAGCTGGCCACCTTCGGCCAGGGCATGCGGCGGGTAGGGGTCGGACACGAATTCCATCCAGGGGTGGCGCAGGGTGTCAAAGAAGCTCTCGCCCCTCATCCAGCCGGTGTAGCGCGGCTTTCCGGGGATCTCGGCGGCAGCGGTGGAGATGCGCAAGCGTACCCGCTGCTGGCCGCCGGGCAAGCGCTCGACCCGGCCTTCGTAGCGGGGAAACTCCCCGCGCAGGCGCTGCCCGATCCGGGTGCGCACCTCGAAATCCAGGCGGCTGCGCGCCGGGTCCAGCTCGTATACCGCCACCGCCCCCGGCACGGGTGACGCGGCCTGGGCCAGGCCGGCCGCCTGGGCCCCGCCGGTCAGCAGCGCCAACGCCAGCAGCCAGGACCGGTGCGGCATGTGTTCAGGGCCACCAGAAGGCCGTCAGCTGGCCGATGCCCGGCTCGACCGGACATGCCGCCGGCAGGGTCAGCACCGCCACCGCCGAGGTCGGCATGCCGCGGTAGTCGTCGGAGCGGCCGCTGTCCAGCAGCGCGACCAGGCGCTCCATGCCGGGGTTGTGCCCCACCAGCATCAGCCGTTCCACGTCCTGCTGCTCGTCCAGCAGGCCGATCAGGGTGCCGGCGGTGGCCTCGTAGATGGAGTCTTCCAGCCGCTGCTCGGCGTAGCCGGTGATCGCCAGCACCGCCTCGAGGGTCTCGCGCGTGCGCCGCGAGGGCGAGCACAGCACCCGGTCCGGCAGCAGGCCCCGTTCGGCCAGCCAGCGTCCGGCCGCCTCGGCCTCGGCCAGGCCGTGCGGCGACAGCGGGCGGTCGATGTCCGCCTGCCCGGGGGCACCCGGCTCGGCGTGGGCATGGCGCAGCAGGATCAGTTCACGCACGGGATACCTCCGGATACGGCAGTCAGGCCTGCTCCAGCCATTGGAGCAGGGGCGCCCAGTCGGCCTGGTGGTCACGCACCTGGGCTGAGTGGTAGTCGAACAGGCTGCGGCCCAGGCCGACCATCACCACGTAGGCCTGGGTGTCGCGCAGCTGGGCCACCACCGGCGAGGGCCACTGGGCGAGCATCTGCATGGCCTGCTGGCTGGTGTGGGTCCACGGCTTGCTGCGGTTGAGCACCATGCCCACCGGCAGCCGCCGCTCCTGCACCCTGCGCACCTTGGCCAGGGTGTTGAGGAAGCCGACCGTGGCCTCGATGTCCAGCGCCGAAGGCTGCAGCGGCACGACCACCGCGTCGGCCCGATCCAGGAAGCCGTCCAGGTCCGACGCCACGGCGCCGGCCGGCGCGTCGATCACCACCTGGTCGGTATCCGGCGGCAGGCGCAGCTGCCAGGCCCGGCGGCCGCTGCCATCCAGCGGCAGCACCGCGCTGTCCAGCGTGGCACGGCGCTGTGCCCAGCGGGTGGCCGATCCCTGGGGGTCGGCGTCGACCAGCACGGTCCGCCTTCCCTGCAGCGCCGAGTGCGCGGCCAGGTGCGTGGCGATCGTGGTCTTGCCCACGCCGCCCTTGGATCCGGCCACCAGGATCGTCTTCATGCGCCGCTCGCTCCGCTTGGGGCTGGCCGCAGGGTACACCGCGCCTGCGTGGAGGCGATAGGAAGGCGACCGGCCTTGCTATCGTTCACCGGCGCAGCTACCGGACCCCCCATGAGCCAGCTCCAAGACCTCACCGCCCTGATCCGGGCCAACACCCCGCTGGTGGTGGTCGAGACCCGCGACGAGGACCGGGTGGTGGAGCTGTTCCGGCAGTCGCTGATGCACGTGTGGCGGGCGCTGTACCGCTGGACCATCACCGAGGGGCTGCGGCGGATCGACCTGGACCGGGAGGACGCGGTGGACGGCCCGCCCGATGCCTCGGCAGTGCTGCGCGCCATCCAGGATGCCGGCCAGCGCGGCATCTACCTGCTGCTGGATTTCCATCCCTACCTCGGCTATGCCAGCCACCAGCGCCTGCTGCGCGACATCCTGCAGCGGCGGCACTGCCAGCCGCACGTGATCGTTCTGGTCGGGGCGAAGGTGGAGCTGCCGGCGGAACTGGAGGCACTGGCGGTGCGTTTCAGCCCGCGCCTGCCGGACGCCTCCGCCCTGCTCAGGCTGGTGCGCGAGGAGGCCGAATCCTACGCCCGCGAGAACGGCGGCCGCCGGGTGGAGGTGGACGCGGAAGCGGTGCAGCAGATCGTCCGCCACCTGCAGGGGCTGGACCTGCACGACGCCCGCCGCATCGCCCGCCAGCTGATCCACGCCGACGGCGCACTGACCGCGTCGGACCTGCCGCAGCTGGCGCGGCTGAAATTCGAACTGCTCAACCGCAGCGGCCACCTGCACTACGAGTACGGCGCGGCCGGGATGCGCGAGGTGGCCGGCGCGGCCCGGCTCAAGCGCTGGGTGGCCCAGCGCGTGGCAGCCTTCGCCGGCACCCCGCCGCCAGGGCTGGCGCCGCCACGCGGCGTGCTGCTGCTGGGCGTGCAGGGCTGTGGCAAGTCGCTGCTGGCCAAGGCGATCGCTTCCGGCTTCGGGGTGCCGCTGCTGCGACTGGACTTCGGCACCCTCTATGCCAAGTACCACGGCGAGACCGAACAGAACCTGCGTGCCGCGCTCGCCTCGGCCGAGCAGCTGGCCCCGTGCGTGCTGTGGATCGACGAGATCGAGAAGGGCGTGGCCGCCGACGCGGGCGACGGCGACGGCGGGGTCTCGCGCCGGGTGCTGGGCTACCTGCTGACCTGGATGGCCGAGCGCAGCGCGCCGGTATTCCTGGTCGCCACCGCCAACCAGGTCCAGCACCTGCCGGCCGAACTGCTGCGCAAGGGCCGGTTCGACGAGATCTTCTTCGTCGACCTGCCCTCGCCGGACACGCGGGTGGAACTGCTGCGCCTGCACCTGGCCGCGCGCGGGCTGCCCGCCGATGGCTTCGCGCTGCCGGCGCTGGCGGCGGCGGCCGACGGCTTCTCCGGCGCGGAGATCGAGCAGGCCATCGTCTCGGGCCTGTACGCGGCCCATGCAGAGCAGCGGCCGCTGGACACCGACCTGCTGATGGCCGAGATCCGCGGCACCCGGCCGCTGTCGGTGCTGATGGCCGAGCAGGTGCAGGCGCTGCGGGCCTGGGCGCTGCAGCGGACGGTGCCGGCGGACTGAAACGCAGCTCCTGGCCGCGGCGCGGCCCGTTTCAGGCCACCAGCCGCTGCAGCAACCAGGCCCACGCCGGCAGGGTCGCCAGGCAGGCGACGATGCCGTAGCCGACCAGGGCCGCGCACAGCCGCGGCGCCAGGCCGTGGGCCATCGCCAGCGCCGCCGCCGACACCATGGTCGGCATCGCCGACTCGAGCACGTTGGCGCGCAGCATCAGCGGCGGCATCCCGGCCAGCAGCGACAGCGGCAGCGCGATCGCCGGCATGACCAGCAGCTTGAGCACCAGCCCGGTGGCCAGCGGCCCGACCTCGTCGCGCGGCAGCTTCAGCCGGATCGACAGGCCCACGGCCAGCATCACCAGCGGCAGCATCGCGTCGGCCAGGCGCTGCAGGCCCGATGCGATCCAAGAAGGGGGCTGCTCCGGCATCAGGGTCAGCCCCAGCAGCAGCGCCCACGCCGGCGGGAAACCGGCGATCCGCCGCGCGACCTCGCGCCGGCCCGGCGGCGCATCGCCGCTGTAGCGCGCACACACGTACAGGCCCACGGTGGACAGCAGCACGAAGGTGCCGAACTGGTCGTACACCACCGCGTACTGCACCGCGTCCTCGCCCAGCAGCGCGCGCACCATCGGGTAGCCGAGGAAACTGGAATTGCACAGGCCCACGCACAGCAGCAGCACCGCGTATTCCTCGCGGCGCAATCGCAGCAGACGGGCGGCCGCGCCCACCAGCAGCCAGGTCGCGCCCATCAGCAGCCAGGGCGTCAGCGCCACCCCCAGCAGCGACCATTGCAGCTCCAGCTTGGGCACGTACAGCAGCACCGCTGCCGGCAGGCACAGGTAGAGCACCACCAGGTTGAGCACCTCGGCCGCGTTGTCCGGCAACAGCCGGGTGCGCCCCATGGCCATCCCCAGGCCGAGCATGGCCAGGATCAGCGCGAAGGCGTCCAGGGCCACGGCCGGGCCTCAGCCGCGTCGCCGGCGACGGGCGCCGACTGGCGGCTCGACCAAGCCGCGGCCGCCGTGCGGATGACGACCGACGCCGCGAGCCGCGGCGGCCACCCTTGGCGTGGCGCGCAGGCGGGTCGTGCGGATCGGGGTGGTGTCGCAGGTCATGGGCGATCGGGCCGGCGGGGCGCCGGCCGATTGTCCCATGCGTGAGCGGCTCAGCGACGCGCGCCGGCCCGCGCCTGCCAGGCCTGGTGTACTTCGGCCAGGACCATGCGCTCGTCGGCCGTCCAGTCCGGCAGCAGGCGCGCATGGTTGGCCGGGTCGCTCCACAGCGCCGGTTCGGTACGCACCGCCGCCGCGTACCAGTTCACCGCCTCGCGCTGCTGGCCGAGCCTCCACAGCACCAGGGCGAAGGTCGGCGGCTGCCACGACGGGGTGCTCGGCCAGCCACCCACCAGGCCGGACCACTGTTCCAGCGCGGCCTGGGGTTCACCGGCGCGGTACAGGTCCCAGCCGTAGTTCCACGCGACCGCGCGCTGCAGCCGCTGCTTGCCCGCGCTTGAACGCAGCGCGGCGTCGTACAGCTGCCGCCCCAGCTCGGTGCGGCCGGAGCGCAGCGCGATGGCGGCCAGCTGCGCTCGCGATTCGACGTCGTCCGGGCGGCGCTGGACGTTGCTGGCCAGCCGCTCCACGGCCGCCTCGTCGGCCCCCTGGCTCGCCACGACCGGCCGCGTGGTCTGCGGATCCTCGTCGAAGTAGAACTCCTTCGGCGGCGGCAGCGATTGGGCCATGGCCAGCGCCGGATGCAGCACCAGCAGCCACGCAAGCAGTACGTACAGCTTTTTCACGTTCGATTCCCCGGAACAGACGCCCTCCACCGCCAATGCTAACCGCACCGGGCCCGGCGCTGCACCGTGCCATGTCCCACCGGACCCGCTTGATTATGATGGCGGGCCATCGCCGGGCGTCCGGCCCCGCCAACGCTCAGGCCCGTAATGACCAGCACCGCAGAACTGACCTCGCCAGCGTCCGCCAACCGCCCCGGCCTCGACAGCTTCGACGCCGACTACACGCTGGAACACCGCTACACCCGTCGCGACGGCCGCATCTATCTCAGCGGCGTGCAGGCGCTGGTGCGCCTGCCGCTGATGCAGCAGCTGCGCGATGCGGCCGCCGGGCTGGACACCGGCGGCTTCATCAGCGGCTACCGCGGCAGCCCGCTGGGCGGCTTCGACCTGGAGCTGTGGCGTGCGCGCAGGCACCTGGAGGCGGCGAAGGTGCGCTTCCAGCCCGGCCTCAACGAGGACCTCGGCGCGACCATGGTCTGGGGCACCCAGCAGACCAACCTGTTCCCGGGCGCGAA
>JBQGEI010000147.1:0-3697 GCA_052039535.1 Pseudoxanthomonas sp. | reverse complement strand
GGTACCCAGCTGACCATGCGTACGTTCCACATCGGCGGCGCGGCTTCGCGTGCGGCGGCGGTGGACAACATCACGGTCAAGACCACCGGCTCGGTGAAGTTCACCAACCTCAAGTCGGTCGAGCATTCGGCCGGCCACCTGGTGGCGGTGTCGCGCTCGGGCGAAATCTCGGTGCTGGATCCGCACGGCCGCGAACGCGAGCGCTACAAGCTGCCCTACGGTGCCACCATCGCGGTCAAGGACGGCGCCGAGGTCAAGGCCGGCCAGTCGGTCGCCAACTGGGATCCGCACAACCACCCGATCGTGTCCGAAGTGGCCGGCTTCATCCGCTTCATCGACTTCGTCGACGGCATCACCGTCATCGAGAAGACCGACGAGCTGACCGGCCTGGCCTCGCGCGAGATCACCGATCCGAAGCGTCGTGGCTCCCAGGCCAAGGACCTGCGTCCGCTGGTGCGCATCGTGGACAAGGACGGCAAGGACCTGAGCATCCCGGGTACCGACCTGCCGGCCCAGTACCTGCTGCCGCCGCGTTCGATCGTCAACCTGCAGGACGGCGCCCCGGTGGGCGTGGGCGACGTGGTCGCCAAGATCCCGCAGGAGGCGTCCAAGACCCGCGACATCACCGGTGGTCTGCCGCGCGTGGCCGACCTGTTCGAGGCGCGCAAGCCGAAGGATCCTGCGATCCTGGCCGAGCGTTCGGGCGTGGTCAGCTTCGGCAAGGACACCAAGGGCAAGCAGCGCCTGATCATCCGTGACGGCGAAAGCGGCGAGCACGAGGAGCTGATCCCCAAGTACCGCCAGATCATCGTGTTCGAGGGCGAGCACGTGACCAAGGGCGAGACGGTGGTGGACGGCGAGCCGAGCCCGCAGGACATCCTGCGCCTGCTGGGCATCGAGCCGCTGGCCGCGTACCTGGTGAAGGAGATCCAGGACGTCTACCGGCTGCAGGGCGTGAAGATCAACGACAAGCACATCGAGGTGATCACCCGCCAGATGCTGCGCAAGGTCGAGATCACCGACCAGGGCGATTCGAAGTTCCTCAATGGCGAGCAGGTCGAGCGCCAGCGCGTCATCGAGGAGAACGCCCGACTGCAGGCCCGTGGCGAGATCCCCGCCAAGTTCGACCCAGTGCTGCTGGGGATCACCAAGGCCTCGCTGGCGACCGAATCGTTCATCTCCGCGGCCTCCTTCCAGGAGACCACCCGCGTGCTGACCGAGGCCGCCGTCCGCGGTACCCGTGACAGCCTGCGCGGCCTGAAGGAGAACGTGATCGTCGGCCGCCTGATCCCGGCCGGTACCGGCCTGACCTACCACAGCCAGCGCCGGCGTGGCGCCAGCGGACTGACCGAGTCCGAGCTGCAGGCGCTGTCCGGTGGCCCGGAGCCGGTGGCGGTGGCCGAGCAGGCCGCGACCGCTTCGCCGGCCCAGGACGACGCGGCCGAGTGATCCATCCTGCCGGCGCCGGAAACGGTGTCGGCACGGTGCGGCGGCAGGGCAGGGAAGCCCCGCCGCACCGGGTTCCCGGCAAGCCTGCGGGCCGGCCGGGAACCCGTGGCCGGGCAGGGGCCGGTTGACGCGGTTTTTACCGGCCCGCTATACTTTCCAGTCTTCGGCAGGCCGTCCTTCGGCCTGCCGTCGTTTTCACACCTCCGGTCCCGGTTCGCGGGACCCCAAGCAGAAGAACCTTAGAATGGCGACGATCAACCAGCTGGTCCGCAAGCCGCGGCAGGCGGAAACGTACAAGAGCGCCTCGCCGGCACTGGAAAAGTGCCCGCAGCGCCGCGGTGTTTGCACCCGCGTCTACACCACCACCCCGAAGAAGCCGAACTCGGCCCTGCGCAAGGTTGCCAAGGTGCGCCTGACCAATGGCTACGAGGTCATCTCGTACATCGGCGGCGAAGGCCACAACCTGCAGGAGCACTCCGTGGTGCTGATCCGCGGCGGCCGCGTCAAGGACCTGCCGGGCGTGCGTTACCACACCGTCCGTGGTTCGCTGGATGCCGCCGGCGTCACCAAGCGTCGCCAGGGCCGTTCGAAGTACGGCGCCAAGCGCCCGAAGAGCTAATCGAGGAAGCCCGACATGTCCCGTAAAGGTTCCACCCCCCAGCGCTCCGTCCTGCCTGATCCCAAGCACGGGAGCGAGACCATCGCCCGCTTCATCAACATGGTGATGAAGAGCGGCAAGAAGTCGATCGCCGAGAACATCGTGTACGACGCGATGGACGTCATCGGCGAGAAGAACGCCAACGCCATCGAGCTGGTGCAGAAGGCCCTGGACAACGTGTCCCCGGCCGTCGAGGTCAAGTCCCGCCGCGTCGGCGGCGCGACCTACCAGGTGCCGGTCGAAGTGCGTTCGTCCCGCCGCCTGGCCCTGGCCATGCGCTGGGTGATCGATTCGGCCCGCAAGCGCGGCGAGAACTCGATGGCCCGAAAGCTGGCCGGCGAGCTGCTGGATGCTTCCGAAAACCGTGGTGGCGCGATCAAGAAGCGCGAGGAAACCCACCGCATGGCCGAGGCCAACAAGGCCTTCGCCCACTACCGCTGGTGATTGCCCGCGGGCCCGTAACGGGCCCGCCGGACCAGCCCGGGCGGCGCGGAACCTTCCGCGCCCTCCGTATTTTAAGGGGTGCCGCGCAGACGGCCCCTCCATCCGAAAAGTCAAGCTAACGAGAGGCTCCCCGTGGCCCGCACTACTCCCATCGAGCGTTACCGCAACTTCGGCATCATGGCCCACATCGATGCCGGCAAGACCACCACGTCCGAGCGCATCCTGTTCTACACCGGCAAGAGCCACAAGCTGGGTGAAGTGCACGACGGTGCCGCGACCATGGACTGGATGGAGCAGGAGCAGGAGCGTGGCATCACGATCCAGTCCGCTGCCACGACCGCGTTCTGGAAGGGCATGGACAAGTCCTTCCCGGAGCACCGCTTCAACATCATCGATACCCCCGGGCACGTCGACTTCACCATTGAGGTGGAGCGTTCGCTGCGCGTGCTCGACGGCGCGGTGTTCGTGCTGTGCGCCGTGGGCGGCGTCCAGCCGCAGTCGGAGACCGTGTGGCGCCAGGCCAACAAGTACCACGTGCCGCGGATCGCGTTCGTCAACAAGATGGACCGTACCGGCGCGAACTTCTCCAAGGTCCGTGACCAGCTGAAGGCCCGCCTGGGCGCCGTGCCGGTGCCGATGCAGGTGCCGATCGGCGCCGAGGACGGCTTCGAGGGCGTGGTCGACCTGCTGAAGATGAAGGCCATCCACTGGGATACCGCCAGCCAGGGTCTGAGCTTCGAGTACCGCGATATCCCGGCGGAGCTCCAGGCCGAGGCCGAGGAAGCCCGTGCGTTCATGATCGAGTCCGCGGCCGAGGCCAGCGAAGACCTCATGAACAAGTACCTCGAAGAGGGCGAGCTGTCGGAGGCCGAGGTCATCAACGGGCTGCGCACGCGCACCCTGGCCACCGAGATCGTGCCGATGTTCTGTGGCTCGGCGTTCAAGAACAAGGGCGTGCAGGCCATGCTCGACGGCGTGGTCCAGCTGCTGCCCTCGCCGGTGGACGTGCCGGCCGTGCGCGGCGTGGACATGGACGACGAGGCCAAGGAGCTGACCCGCGAGTCCAGCGACAACGCCCCGTTCTCCGCGCTGGCGTTCAAGATCATGACCGACCCGTTCGTCGGTTCGCTGACCTTCTTCCGCGTC
>JBQGEI010000146.1:0-1947 GCA_052039535.1 Pseudoxanthomonas sp. | reverse complement strand
GGCGGCAACCAGGCCTTCGCCACGCCCAACGTGCAGTTCAAGGAAGTCCTGCTGGAGCTGAAGGTCACCCCGACCATCACCAGCGACGACCGCGTGTTCATGGTGGTCAACGTGCTCAAGGACGAGATCCTGGGTTACATCGACACCTCCATCGGCCAGGTGCCGGAGATCGCCACCCGCGAGATCAACACCGCGGTGCTGGTGGACGATGGCCAGACCGTGGTGATCGGTGGCGTCTACGAGTTCACCGACAGCAACAGCGTCTCCAAGGTGCCGTTCCTGGGCGACGTGCCGTTCCTGGGCACGCTGTTCAAGAAGAAGAGCCGCATCAAGGACAAGGCCGAGCTGCTGATCTTCCTGACGCCGAAGGTGATGCGCGTCGAGAAGCGCGGCGGGACGCCGGCGCCGGTCGAGATGCCGCTGCCGCGGCAGCCGCGCGGATAAGGAACGGGGCCTGCGGGCCCCGTTCGTCTTTATGGGCCGGGCGGGGAACCCGGCGAGGCCCGGATCGGTCAGAATCCAGGCATGGATACCCTCCACACCGCCGCCGCCCCCGCCCCCGCCATCGACGCGCACCAGGCCTTCACCGGCCTGCGCGAGGCGATGTCCTCCGCCATCGTCGGCCAGGCAGCGCTGGTGGAGCGCCTGCTGGTGGCCCTGCTGGCCGACGGCCACCTGCTGGTGGAGGGCGCGCCGGGGCTGGCCAAGACCACCGCGATCCGCACGCTGGCCGTGCACCTGGAGGCGGAGTTCGCCCGGGTCCAGTTCACCCCGGACCTGCTGCCGGCCGACCTGACCGGCACCGAGGTGTGGCGTCCGCAGGAAGGCCGCTTCGAGTTCCAGCCCGGGCCGGTGTTCCACCCGCTGCTGCTGGCCGACGAGATCAACCGCGCGCCGGCCAAGGTGCAGTCGGCGCTGCTGGAGGCCATGGGCGAGCGCCAGGTCACCGTCGGCCGCCACACCTACGCATTGCCGCCGCTGTTCCTGGTGATGGCGACCCAGAACCCGATCGAGCAGGAGGGCACGTTCCCGCTGCCGGAGGCCCAGCTGGACCGCTTCCTGATGCACGTGCGCGTCGGCTATCCCGATGCCGAGGTGGAGACCGAGATCCTGCGCCTGGCGCGCGGCCAGGCCCGCCAGCGGCTGCACGAGCCGCAGGCGCCTGCCGTGCGCATGGCGCAGGAGACCGTGTTCGCCGCCCGCGAGCAGGTGCTCGCACTGCACGTGGCGCCGTCGCTGGAGCGCTACCTGGTCGAGCTGGTGATCGCCTCGCGCGACGCGGCGCGCTACGACCCGGCGCTGGCCCGGCGCATCGCCTGGGGTGCCAGCCCACGCGGCTCGATCGCGCTGGAGCGCTGCGCCCGGGCACGCGCCTGGCTGGCCGGCCGCGACTACGCCACCCCCGAGGACGTGCGCGCGGTCGCCCCGGACGTGCTGCGGCACCGCGTGCTGCCCAGCTACGAGGCGCTGGCCGAGGGCTGGGACGGCGACCGCCTGGTGGCGGCGCTGCTGGACCTGGTGCCGCCGCCGTGAGCGGGGCGGCGCCGGCGGCCGCGCCTGGTGACGGCCTGCGCCCGCGACTGGAGGAGCTGCTCGCCCTGCGCCACCGGGCGGCGCTTCCGATGCGTCCGGGCACCGGCCGTGCGGGCGTGCGCGGCATGGCGCCGTCGAGCCTGCGCGGGCGCGGCATGGAGTACGCCGAATCGCGCGAATACGTCGCCGGCGACGATGTCCGGCGCATGGACTGGCGGCTGACCGCCCGCACCGGACGCGCCCACACCAAGCTTTTCCAGACCGAACGCGAGCGCCTGAGCCTGCTGGTGGCCGACACCGCCCCCTCGCTGTATTTCGGCACCCGCGTGCGGTTCAAGTCGGTGCAGGCCGCGCGCGCTGGCGCGGTGGCGGTGTGGATGGGGCTCCAGGCAGGCGACCGGCTGGCGGCGCTGC
>JBQGEI010000145.1:0-7864 GCA_052039535.1 Pseudoxanthomonas sp. | reverse complement strand
GACGACCCGCAGCGCGTGGCGCGCTCGCGGCTGGAGATCGCCGCGACCTGGCTGGCCTGCGGGCTGGACCCCGACAAGGTGGTGTTCTACCGCCAGTCGGACATCGTCGAGATCCCGCAGCTGACCTGGCTGCTGACCTGCGTTGCGGGCAAGGGCCTGCTCAACCGCGCCCACGCCTACAAGGCCGCGGTGGACAGGAACACCGCCGCCGGGGAGGATCCGGACGCGGGCGTCAACGCCGGCCTGTACATGTACCCGGTGCTGATGGCGGCCGACATCCTGGCCTTCGGCGCGCACAAGGTGCCGGTCGGCCGCGACCAGATCCAGCACATCGAGATGGCGCGCGACATCGGCCAGCGCTTCAACCACCTCTATGGTCAGGCGTGGCGCCAGGCCACCGGCCAGTCCGGCGAGCCGCTGGTGCTGCCGGAGGTGCAGATCGACGAGAACGTGGCCACGCTGCCGGGGCTCGACGGGCGCAAGATGTCCAAGAGCTACGACAACACCATTCCGCTGTTCGCGCCGCCGGCCGAGCTCAAGCGCCTGGTGATGTCGATCGTCACCGACTCGCGCGCGCCGGGCGAGCCCAAGGACACGGAGGGCTCGGCGCTGTTCCAGCTGTACCAGGCCTTTTCCACCGCCGGGCAGGCCGCGGAAATGCGCCATGCCTTCGCCGACGGCATCGGCTGGGGCGATGCGAAGCAACGGCTCTTCGCCCAGGTGGACGAAGCGGTCGCGCCGATGCGCGAGCACTACGCGCAGCTGATCGCCAGGCCCGCGCAGCTGGAGGAGATCCTGCAGGAAGGCGCGCGCAAGGCACGCGAGGTCACCGTCCCGCTGCTGGACGGGCTGCAGCGCGCGGTGGGCCTGGGCAGCTTCCAGGTGGCCTCCGGCGATGAGGCCGCGCCCCGTGCGAAGAAGCCCGCGGCGCGGCTGCCGCAGTTCAAGCAGTACCGCGAGGCCGATGGCCGTTTCCACTTCAAGCTGGTCGATGCCGATGGCCAGCTGCTGCTGCAGGGCGACGGGTCGGCGTCACCGCGCGAGGCCGGCGAGCGCATCGCCCGCCTGCGCCGCGAAGGCGCCAGCGCCCTGCATGCGCTGGAGCAGGGTGCGGTCGGCCTGATGGGCGAGCGCGTGGGCACCCTGGGCGCGGGCCTGGCCGGAGTGGACGTGGTGATCGAGGCCCTGCGCCAGCTGTCCGAGGCGGAGGCCGGCTGATGGCGTGGCTGTCGCTGCTGCTGTTCCTGCCGTGGTTCGCGGTGCTGGGCGGGCTGTACTGGCTGTTCCCGCGCAACCCGCGCCCGCCGGCACGGCGCCTGTACGACACGGCGGTGCTGGCCCTGGCCCTGCTGCTGAGCATCGGCGGCATGCACTACGGCTACAACGAGGGCGTGGGCTATTCCGGCGCGGGTCCGATCTGGCGCCAGGTGCTCGCAGTGCTCTACGCCTACGGGGCCTTCCTGGCGGTGCTGGCGATCGCCATCCCGCTGCGCACCCGGCTGGCCGCGCGCTGGTCGCCGCCCGCCTGAGCCGTCCCCGGTGCCTGGCCTACGACCAAAGCCGGATCGTGCGCGGGCCAGCCGCTGACTAGGCTCGTGGGTACTCCCACACTCCGCGGACCCCCATGCGCCAACAGCAGGTGGCGGCCTCCCACGGCATCCACACCCTGGACACCGGCTATGCGCGTCCGTCCTTCGGTGCCGCCTACCTGCTGGTCGAGCAGGGGCGGGCTGCCTTCATCGACTGCGGCACGCGGCACAGCGTCCCGGGCCTGCTGCGGGCGCTGGCCGATGCCGGCCTCGGGCCGGACGCCGTGGACTGGCTGCTGCTGACCCATGCCCATCTCGACCATGCCGGCGGCGCCGGCATGCTGATGCGCCAGCTGCCCAATGCGCGCCTGGTGGCCCACCCGCGTGCCGCCCCGCACATGGTCGACCCGGCGCGCCTGGTGGCCGGTGCCACTGCCGTCTATGGCGAGCAGGAGTTCGAGCGCCATTACGGACAGCTCGAAGCGGTGCCGCCGCAACGGGTGGTGGTCGCCGGTGACGGGCACCAGGTGGAGCTGGCGGGCCGCCCGCTGCGCTGCGTGGACACGCCCGGCCACGCCCGCCACCACATGTGCATCTGGGACGCGCGCAGCCGCGGCTGGTTCACCGGCGATACCTTCGGCCTGTCCTACCGCGCGCTGGACAGCGACCGTGGCGCGTTCATCCTGCCCACGTCCTCGCCGGTGCAGTTCGAGCCGGAGGCGATGCAGGCCTCGATCCGGCGCCTGCTCGAAACCTCTCCGGAGGCCATGTACCTGACCCACTACGGCCCGGTGGGCGAGGTGCGCCGGCTGGCCGCCGAACTGCACGAGCAGATCGACGCGATGGTGTCGCTGGCCCAGGCCTGCGATGGGGGCCAGGACCGCCATGGCGAGCTGGTGGCGGCGCTGTCGGAGTATTACCTCGAGCGCGCCCGGGCCCACGGGGTGCCGCTGGACGAGGCCGGCGTGCTGGACCTGCTGGGCATGGACATCGAGCTCAATGCCCAGGGGCTGGAGATCTGGCTGGACCGCGGCCGGCGCTGATCCCCGACGGACACGCTATTCCCAGCGGTTGGCGCGGGCGTCCAGGTCCCCCCGCTGCGGCCGCACCACGCAGAAGCGATGGCCGGTCGGTGCCTCCATCACCCACCAGCGCTTGACGAAGGCCACCTTGCGGGCGCCGAGCCGCTCCAGGCGTTGCGCCTCGGCATCGACGTCGTCCGCCTCGATGTCCAGGTGCACGCGCGAGTCGTGCGACACCTTCTGCAGCAGGATCATCGGCTCGTGCTGCGTGGTGGCAAGCACCGCGTAACGGCCGTCACCGTCCTCGTCCGGATCGGCGACCGGCTTGCCAAGGGCGGCGCTCCAGAAGGCGATGGCGGGACGCAGGTCGTCGACTTCGCAATCCAGTACCAGGGCGCACAGGCGGCTGTGGTGGGTCATGGCGGACCTCCTCCGGAGAAGAGCCACGACGATACGCCCGCAGCGGCGGCCGCGCATGGCCAGCCGCCGGCCGCCGAACGCGGCTCGGCGGCGCCGGGTGGGTCAGGCCGGCAGCGACATGTCGTCCAGCAGGGCGCGCAGGAAACGCGCGGCCTCGCCGCCGGTGGCGGCGCGGTGGTCGAAGGTCAGCGAGATCGGCAGGCGACGGTGCACCTCGATCCCGCCCATCACCGCGACCACGTCGTGCGAGAGCCGGCCGGCACCGACGATGGCCACGCACGGCGGCACCACCACCGGGGTGGCGTAGCGGCCGGCGAACATGCCGAAGTTGGACAGCGAGATGGTGTAGCCGGACAGCTCGCTGGCGGCGATGCTGCGCTCCTCGACCTGCGCGCGCAGGCGGTTGATGCCGGCGCGGATCCCATTGGCATCAAGCATGTCGGCGTTGCGCAGGGCCGGCACGAAGAGGCCGTCGTCGGTGTCGACCGCAATGCCCACGTCCACGTGCGGGTGGCGGGTGACCGCCAGCGCCTCGCCGTCGAACCAGGCATTGAGCGCGGGCACCGCCTTGCACGCGGCCACGATCGCGCGCACCAGGCGCGCGGTGATGTCCTGCTTGCCGATCCAGGCGTGCAGGTCGGCATCGTCGACCAGGGTGGTCGGCACGACCTTGCTGTGCGCGTCGGCCATGACCCGGGCCATGTTGCGGCGCACGCCCTTGAGCTGCTCGGGCTGGCCGCTGGCCGCGGCCGGCGAAGCCTCGCCGCCACCGGGCGGGCGGGTGCGCATCGGCCGGCCGGAAGCGGACACCGGCGTGCGCGCCGGCGCGGGCGCCGCAGGCGGCTGGACGGTCGGGGTGGCGGCGGCCGTGGCGGGGGACAGCCGCGACGGATCGGCCGCGGCCTGCTTCACGTCCGCCAGGGTCACCGTGCCGTCCGGCCCGGTGGCCTGGATGCGGCCCAGGTCCACGCCCAGCTTGCGCGCCAGCGCACGCACCACCGGCATCGCCCTGACCCCGCCGACCGCGATCGCGCGCTCGGCGTGCACTGCGTCCGAGCTCTGCATCGCACCGACCACGGTGCCGGCGTCGCCGCCACGGGCCTCGGACGGCGCCGGCTCCACCGGCAGCTCGCCGCCGTCATCGCTGGCGGTGGCCTTGGCCGGGCTGCCGTGGTGGTGGCCGGTGTCATGGCCCTCCGCGCGCTGCGGCAGGCTGGCGTCCGGCTCGAACACCGCCAGCATTGCACCGGTGATCACCACGTCCCCGGCCGCGCCGGCCAGCTTGAGCACCTTGCCGGACACCGGCGAGGGCACCTCCACCACCGCCTTGGCGGTCTCCATCGACACCAGCGGCTCGTCCAGGCGGATCGTGTCGCCTTCCTTGACGAACCACTCGACGATGGTCGCGTCCGGCAGGCCCTCGCCCAGGTCGGGCAGGTGGAACGTCTTGGTCTGGCTCATGGGGTCGCTCTCTCAATCGGTCAGTCGATCACGCGATCGACGGGCGGGGTCCGGCCGCCGCCGTGCAGCGACGCGGCAGCCCGTCCGGTCATCAAGGTAACGGAACGCGCGGCGCCGGGGCCGCGCGTGGTCCGGCTCAGCCGTGGGTCATCGCCGCGCGGGCCGCGGCGACGATGCGCTCCACGCTGGGCAGGTACTTCATTTCCAGGCGGAACAGCGGGATGTGGGTATCCCAGCCGGTCACACGCTGTACCGGCGCGACCAGGTCGTACATCGACTCCTCGGCCAGGCGCGCGGCGATCTCGGCGCCGAAGCCGGCGGTGCGCGGGGCCTCCTGCACGATCACGCAGCGCCCGGTGCGCGAGACCGATTCGGCGATGGTGGCGAAATCCAGCGGGCGCAGGGTGGCCACGTCGATCACCTCGGCGCTGATGCCCTCGGCCTCCAGCGCCTCGGCCGCCTCCAGCGCCTCCTTCACCTGCGCGCCCCAGGCGACCAGGGTCACGTCGGAGCCGTCGCGCAGGACGAAGCACACGTCCAGCGGCAGCGCCTCGCCATCGTCGGCCACCAGTTCCTTGTACTGGCGGTAGATGCGCTTGGGCTCCATGTAGATCACCGGGTCCGCGTCGCGGATCGCCGCCAGCAGGAGGCCATAGGCGCGCTGCGGCGAGGACGGCATGACCACGCGCAGGCCGGGGACGTTGGTGAACATCGCCTCGTTGGCCTCGCTGTGGTGCTCGGGCGCGCGGATGCCGCCACCCCATGGCACGCGCAGCACCATCGGGCAGTGCAGGCGGCCGCGGGTGCGGTTGCGCAGGCGCGCGGCGTGGCAGATGAGGTGGTCGAGCATCGGGTAGACGAAGCCGTCGAACTGGGCCTCGGCCACCGGCCTCATGCCCTGCGCGGCCAGGCCGACGGACAGGCCGGCGATGGTGGTCTCGTCCAGCGGGGTATCCAGCACGCGCTCGGCGCCGAAGCGCTGTTGCAGGCCGGCGGTGGCGCGGAACACGCCGCCGTTGACGCCCACGTCCTCGCCCAGTACCAGCACCGACGGGTCGTGTTCCAGCTCCCACGCCAGGGCGCGGGTGATCGCCTCGATCAGGGTGATGGGAGTGGCGGTCGGGGTCGGGCTCATCGGCGTGTCTCCAGCACGGGCGGCGTGGCCGGGCGTGGCATCGCCCGCGCCAGCGGCCGCATGGGCGCTGGCCAGGCCGGTGTCGCCGCGGTGGCTGCGGATGTCATCCATGGCGCTGCTCCAGGGAACGCTGGTCGAGGGCGATCGCCGCGGCGCGCTGAGCGAGCACGTCCTGCGGCGGGTCTGCGTAGAGGTGGTCGAACATCGCCTCCACCGGCTGCGCGGTGGTGGCCAGGTACGCGTCGACCTCCACGCCCACCTGGCGCTCGCACTCGGCCTTCCAATCGGCTTCCTCCGCCTCGCTCCAGACGCCATTGGCGGTGAGCCAGGTGCGCAGGCGCACGACCGGGTCGCGCAGCCAGGCGGCCTTCACTTCGGCGTCGTCGCGGTAGCGGCGCGCATCGTCGGCGGTGGTGTGGTCGGACAGGCGGTAGGTCAGGAACTCGATCACGCTGCCGCCCTCGCCGGCGCGCGCGCGGTCCATCGCCTGGCCCATCGCGTCGAGCACGGCCACCAGGTCGTTGCCGTCGACCTGCAGCACGTGCAGGCCGCCGGCGATGCCCTTCTGCGCCAGGGTCTGGGCGCCGGTCTGGGCACTGCGCGGCACCGAGATCGCCCAGCCGTTGTTGACCACGCCCAGCACCAGCGGCAACTGGTAGGCGCCGGCCGAGTTCAGCGCGGCGTAGAAGTCGGTCTTGGAGGTGCCGCCGTCGCCGCAGGTGGCCACCGCCACGTGCGGCTGCCTGCGCAGCTTGAACGCCAGCGCGGTGCCAGCCGCATGCAGGCACTGGGTGGAGATCGGCACGCAGATCGGGAAGTCGGCCACGGCGTCGCTGGCGCGGTCGAAGTCGCTACCACGCTCGTCGCCACCCCAGTACATCAGGATGTCGCGCGGGCGCACGCCGCGCTCGAACATGGTGCCGATCTCGCGGTAGCTGGGCGCGAACACGTCGCCGCGGCGCATGGAGGCGCCGATGCCCACGTGCGTGGCCTCGTGGCCCAGGCTGGGCGCGTAGGTGCCGAGCTTGCCGGTGCGCTGCAGGGCGATGGCCTTGCTGTCGAACGTGCGCACGAACAGCATGCGCCGGAACAGCGGCAGCAGCACCGCCGGATCACGCAGGTGGGCCGGGAACTCGCGGACCTGGCGGCCGTCGGCGTCCAGGTACTGCAGGTAGTGGATTTCAAAGCTGGCGGCGAGTGTCATCGGGGGTGTCACCCTTTGCGCGCAAGTGCGGCCTGGAAAGTTACACATGGTACGGACTTGCCCGGCAAAACCCGCCGTGCAGCGCAACATCGCTTGCGGGTCATGGACTTGCCGCATCCTCGCAAGTCCCCCTGAATGATGACAGCGCTGGGCATCACGGTGCCCGCGGCGCTGCGTTACGCTTCGGACCCCCGCGTGCCCCCTGCACGCCACTGCCGCGGCCGATGACCCTCGACAAGAACCAGCGCTCGCTCGAACCCGGGATCCACACCGACCTCCAGGGCCGCATGACCTATGCCGGCTACCTGCAGCTGGACCGCCTGCTGTCGGCGCAGACGCCGGTGTCCGACCCGCCACACCACGACGAGATGCTGTTCATCGTCCAGCACCAGGTGTCGGAGCTGTGGCTCAAGCTGCTGATGCACGAGCTGCTGGCCGCACGCGGCTTCATGCAGCAGGACCAGGTCTGGCAGTGCCGCAAGGTGATGGCCCGTGGCAAGCAGGTGCTGCGCCAGCTGATCGAGCAGTGGTCGGTGCTGGAGACGCTCACCCCGTCCGAGTACATGGGTTTCCGCGACCTGCTGGGGCCCTCGTCGGGCTTCCAGTCGCTGCAGTACCGCGAGATCGAGTTCCTGCTCGGCAACAAGAACGCGGAAATGGTCAAGGTGTTCGCCCACGACCCCGCCGGCCAGGCCGCGCTGCGCGCGGAGCTGGAACGGCCCAGCCTGTACCAGGAATTCCTGCTGTACCTGTCGCGCTTCGGCCACGCGATCCCGGCGCGCTACCTGGCCCCGGGTTACGACTGGACCGCGCCGCACGTCAGCGACCCGGCGCTGCTGCCGGTGTTCGAGCGCATCTACCAGGACACCGACCGCTACTGGCGCGAGTACTCGCTGTGCGAGGACATGGTCGACCTGGAGACCCAGTTCCAGACCTGGCGGTTCCGCCATATGCGCACGGTGATGCGGATCATCGGCTTCAAGCGCGGCACTGGCGGTTCCAGCGGCGTGGGCTTCCTGCGCCAGGCGCTGGAGCTGACCTTCTTCCCGGAACTGTTCGAGGTCCGCACCAGCATCGGCACCTGAGCCCGGCG
>JBQGEI010000144.1:0-2112 GCA_052039535.1 Pseudoxanthomonas sp. | reverse complement strand
CCTGCACGATCCCGCCAGCAACCGCCGCACCGGCCCGATGGATACAGACACCGCGCGCGTGGAGGCCGGGCGCAACCCCGGACTGCTGGCCTGGCGCGAAGGCATGGGCGACTGGCTGCCGGTGCGCAACATCGCCGAGCTGGTCGACGGCATCCCGGGCGATCCGGCCGCGACGCCGCCGCCACCGCCGCGCCAGGCCGGCCGCAGCCGCGCCGACGACAGCGATTTCCGCATCCACGGCCAGGAGATGCAGTTCGTCGAGATCGAGCTGGACCCGGGCGAGAGCGCGATCGCCGAGGCCGGCGCGCTGATGTTCAAGGATTCGACCGTGCAGATGGACACCCTGTTCGGCGACGGCTCGCGCGAGGGCCAGGGCGGCGGCTTCATGGACAAGCTGATGTCCGCCGGCAAGCGGGTGATCACCGGCGAGAGCCTGTTCACCACGATGTTCACCCACACCGGCGGTGGCAAGGCCAGGGTCGCCTTCGCCGCGCCGTACCCGGGCACGGTGCTGGCGATGAAGCTGGACGAGCACGGCGGCCGCATCATCTGCCAGAAGGACAGCTTCCTAGCCGGCGCGCGCGGGGTGCAGGTGGGCGTGCACTTCCAGCGCAAGATCCTCACCGGCCTGTTCGGCGGCGAGGGCTTCATCATGCAGAAGCTCGAGGGCGACGGCTGGGTGTTCATCCATGCCGGCGGCTGCGTGGTCGAGCGCGAACTGGCCGCCGGCGAGCGCATCGACGTGGATACCGGCTGCGTGGTCGGCTACCACGCCAGCGTGAACATGGACGTGCGCCCGGTCGGCGGCATCAAGAGCATGTTCTTCGGTGGCGAAGGCGTTTTCCTGGCCACGCTGACCGGGCCGGGCAAGGTCTGGCTGCAGTCGCTGCCGTTCTCGCGCCTGGCCGGGCGCATGCTCGCCGCGGCCCCGCAGGCCGGCGGCCAGAGCCGTGGCGAGGGCTCGGTGCTGGGCGGGCTGGGCCGGATCCTGGACGGCGACAACCGCTTCTGAGGCACGGCCGGTGCGGGTACCCGGGGGCATCCGTACCGGCCACGGGAACCGGCCCTCAGCGCGGCGCGCCGAAGCGCACGCTGCGGGTGGCGTGGCCGCCGGGGAAGGGCATCGTCTGGATCAGGGTCCACTGCGGCGCGTGCAGCGGCGCGGCCAGCCGCTCCACCTGCGCAACCAGGGCCTCGAGCTGCTGGCGACTGATGACCGCCCCCTCGCGGCTGGCCAACAACCGGGCGCTGACCTGCTGCGACGTGCCGCCGTCCTGGTGCTGGTGGTGCTCGGTCACGTCCAGCCGCAGCTGGAAGCCCTCCGCGTCCAGGTAGCTGGACAGCGCGGGCGGGGCGCTGGCGCCGTCAGCCAGCTTGAACTCGACCTGCACCCGGATCGGGCGATCGAAATCCAGGTCCGGGTCCTGGTCTGCCGTCGCGTCGGCGGGTGTCGGGGCGGGCGGCGTGGCCATGGTCGGCGCTGCGGCCAGGCACAGCAGCAACGCGATGGCGGCGGCGAACATCCTGTTCATGGGACCTCCTTGCTGTGGTTGCTGTCGGCCGCGGATCGCGGGCGCGCCTGCATTCTGCACCGCCGGCCGCGCCGGCAACATCGGACAAGTCCGACGCTGCCGTCAGGTTCCCGGCAGCGGCAGTCCGGCGTAGGCCTTGACCGTGCGCAACACGAAGCTGGAATTGACGTCGGCCACCCCGGAGTCGTTCAGCAGGCGGTCCAGCAGGAACCGCGAGAAGTGCTCCAGGTCGGCCACGTGCACGTGCAGCAGGTAGTCCATGTCGCCGGTGAGCGCATGGCAGGTCACCACCTCGTCCCAGTCCTGCACGCGCTGGACGAAGCGCTCGATGGCCGCGCCGCCGTGCTTTTCCAGCTGCACCCGGACCACCGCCTGCAGGCCCAGGCCCAGCGCCTGCGGATCCAGGCGCGCGCCGTAGCCGGCGATCACCCCGCTCGCTTCCAGGCGCTGGATCCGGCGCAGGCAGGCCGAGGGGCTGAGGCTCACCCGGGCGGCGAGCTCGGCATTGGCGGCGCGACCCTCGCGCTGGAGCAGCGCCAGCAGGCGCAGGTCGGTGCGGTCGAGTGGAACGGATGCGGTC
>JBQGEI010000143.1:0-5706 GCA_052039535.1 Pseudoxanthomonas sp. | reverse complement strand
CTGGTGCTGACCCTGGTGGTCAACTGGCTGGTCAAGCCGTTCACCATGGCCGCGCTGGGCGTGCTGTTCTTCGAGCACGTGTTCGCGCCCTGGGTGGATCCGCAGTCGGCCAGCGAATACATCGCGGGGATGATCCTGCTGGGCGTGGCACCGTGCACGGCGATGGTGTTCGTGTGGAGCGCGCTGGTGAAGGGCGATCCGAACTACACCCTGGTGCAGGTATCGGTGAACGACCTGGTGATGGTGTTCGCCTTCGCCCCGATCGCGGCCTTCCTGCTGGGCGTGACCGAGGTGGAGGTGCCCTGGCAGACGCTGCTGCTGTCCACCGTGCTCTACGTGGTGCTGCCGTTGCTGGCCGGCGTGGCGACCCGGCGCGTGCTGCGGCGGCGGCCGGTCCAGGCGCTGGATGGCCTCGTGCGCCGCCTCAAGCCCTGGTCGATCGTCGGGCTCGTGGCCACGGTGGTGCTGCTGTTCGGCTTCCAGGCGCGCACGATCCTCGAACAGCCGCTGGTGATCGGGATGATCGCCGTGCCGCTGGTGCTGCAGACCTACGGCATCTTCCTGGTGACGTTCGTGGCCGCGCGGCTGCTGCGGCTCGGGCACGAGGTCGCCGGGCCGGCGTGCCTGATCGGAACGTCCAACTTCTTCGAACTGGCGGTGGCGGTGGCCATCTCGCTGTTCGGCCTGCATTCGGGGGCGGCGCTGGCCACGGTGGTCGGCGTGCTGGTGGAGGTGCCGGTGATGCTGTCGCTGGTGGCCATCGTCAACCGTACCCGCCACCTGTTCCCCGCACCTTCCCGACCGGAGCACGCCCCATGAGCGCGATCACGATCTACCACAACCCCCGCTGCGGCACCTCGCGCAACACCCTGGCGATGATCCGCAACAGCGGCGTCGAGCCGGAGGTCATCGAATACCTGCAGCACCCGCCGACCCCGGAACGCCTGCGGGAACTTGCCGCGGCCTCGGGCGTGGGCGTGCGCGGCCTGCTGCGGGCCAAGGAGCCGCTGTGCGCGGAGCTGGGCCTGGACGATGCGTCGGTGGACGAGGACGCGCTGCTGCAGGCGATGGTCGCCAACCCGGTGCTCATCAACCGGCCGGTGGTGGTGACCCCGCTGGGCGTGCGCCTGTGCCGGCCCTCGGAGGTGGTGCTGGACATCCTCCCCGATCCGCAGCGCGGCGCCTTCAGCAAGGAGGATGGCGAGGTGGTGGTCGGCGCGGACGGCCGCCGTCCCTGAGCGCGGTCACCCCGGGCGTGCAGGTGCGGCCGCGACCGGGCACAGAAAAAGACAGGGACGCCGAAGCGTCCCCGTCCCCTCACCGGATGCGACGGCCGCTCAGCGCAGCTGCAGCACCACGATCGACTTGGCCGGCAGCGCCACCTTGAGGGTTCCGCCAGACACGCTGGCGCCGGTGAAGTCCACCGGCCTGACCCGGTCCGGCTGGGCGAAGGTGTTGTGCGCGGTGATGGTGTCGGCGGTCAGCACGCGGCCGGACACGGCGCTGGCCTGCACGCCGGTGACGCTGGTGGAGACCTCCACCGCGCGGTTCGGGTCCAGGTTGGTCAGGGCCACGTACACATGCCCGTCCTTGGCGCGCACGGCCGAGCCGTGCACCGACGGCACCGAGGTGTCGCCCAGGCGGTACGGCGGCGCCTTGAGCTCCAGCGGCAGGTAGGTGGCGTCCTGCCACGGCCGGTACATCTCGAAGGCGTGGTAGGTGGGCGTGAGCGCCATCTTCGCGTCTTCGGTCAGGATCATCGCCTGCAGCACGTTCACCATCTGCGCGATGTTGGCCATCTTCACCCGCCTGGCATGGCGGCTCATCGCGTCGAAGTGGATCGAGGAGACCAGGGCGTCGCGCAGGGTGTTCTGCTGCTGCAGGAAGCCCGGGTTGGTGCCGGGGTAGGGCGCGTACCAGGTGCCCCACTCGTCCAGGTACAGGTCGACCTTGCCCTCGGGGTCCAGCCTGTCCATCACCGCGATGTGGCCGCGCAGCAGTTCGTCCACCTTCAGCGCGCTGGCGAGGGTCTGGATCCACGCCTGCTCGTCGAATTCGAAGGAGGAGGCACGCGGCGGCCAGCCACCGGGCACGGTGTAGTAATGCACCGACAAGGCATCCATGTGCTTGCCGGCGATCTTCATCATCACCTCGGTCCAGTTGTAGTCGTCATTGTTGGCGCCGGCGGCGACCTTGGTGACTTCCACCCCGGCCGGCACCTTGACGAAGGTCTGGAACTGGCGGTGCAGGTTGGCCGCGTGCTCGGGCGTCATGTTGCCGCCGCAGCCCCACATCTCGTTGCCGATGCCGAAGAACGGCACCTTCCACGGCTTGTCGCGGCCGTTGGCGCGGCGCTCCTCGGCCAGGGACGAGCCCTTCTCGTAGGTCATGTACTCGACCCACTCGGCCATCTCCCGCGGCGAACCGCTGCCGGTGTTGCCGGAGACGTAGGCATCGGTGCCCAGCAGCTCGGTGAAGTCCATGAACTCGTGGGTGCCGAAGCTGTTGGGCTCCTCCACGCCGCCCCAGTGGGTGTTGATCTTGACCCGGCGCTTGTCGCGCGGGCCGACGCCGTCGCGCCAGTAGTACTCGTCGGCGAAGCAGCCGCCGGGCCAGCGCACCACCGGCACGTCCAGCTTCCTCAGCGCCGCCAGCACGTCGTTGCGGTAGCCGCGGGTGTTGGGGATCTTCGAATCCTCGCCCACCCAGATGCCGCCGTAGATGCCATAGCCGAGGTGTTCGGCGAACTGGCCGAAGATGTAGCGGCTGACTTCCGGGCCGGGCTGGTCGGCGCGCAGGGTGGCACTGGCCTTCACCGTCTCCTGGGCGCCGGCGCTGCCGGCAGCGAACAGGGCGGTGGCCAGGGCCAGCAGGGGCAACGGGTTCTTGAGCATTCGGTCTTGCCTCGCTTTGACGAAGGACGGTGGGGCGGAACGGACACAGTCCATCGGCCGCCCGGCGGGCTGCGGCTCCACGTACGCGGCCACGCCCGCGGCCGGTGGCACGGGGCGTCGCTGCCGCGTCGGGGACGACGCCGCGGGCGGGGCCCGCGTCAGCGCGTCGGTGGGGGTCTTGAGCGCAAGCCGCCCGAGCATAGAGGAGGGCTGCGATAACCCGCCAATGAATTTGTCGGGCCAAGCCATATGTGAACCGTTATGCGCGATGTGTGGGCCAGGCCGCTCCGAACCATTCCGAATGGAATGGCTGTCATGCCGTGCGCGGCATTGGTCGCCGCCCGGTGCCGCCGCTATCCTGCGCCGCGGCCAGCCCGGCCGGAGCAGGGGATTGCAGATGGTGCCAGCCAGGCGTTTCGGACAGCTCGCCGACGGCACCCCGGTGCACGCCCATGCCCTGGGCGATGCGCAAGGGTTGTCGGCACAGATCCTGGACCTGGGCGGGATCCTCGCCCGGCTGGAGTTCCCCGGCGCGCACGGTCGCACCTCGCTGGTGCTGGGGCTGGGCGACGCCCAGGCCTACTTCGACGATCCGGCCTACCTGGGCATCGTGGTCGGGCGTTTCGGCAACCGCATCGCCGGCGCGCGCTTCGAACTGGACGGCCGCCCGCACCGGGTGGCGGCCAACGAGGGCGCCAACCACCTGCACGGCGGGTTGCTCGGGTTCGGCCGCCGGCTGTGGCAGGTGCGGGCGCACGACGCCGCGACCCTGGTGCTGGGCTACCACTCGCCGGCCGGCGAGGAGGGCTACCCGGGCCACCTGGACGTCACCGCCACCTACCGCCTGCAGGGCGCCCGGCTGCGGCTGGAGTTCGAGGCCACCTGCGACGCGCCGACCCCGTTCAATCCCACCCACCACCCCTACTGGAACCTGGCCGGTGATCCGGCCGTGGCGGCCGCGGTGCAGTGGCTGCAGGTGCCCGGCAGCGGCTACCTGCCGGTGGGCGAGGGGCTGATCCCGACCGGCGAGGTGGCCGGCGTGGCCGGCACGCCGTTCGACTTCCGCGGCGGGCGTACCTTGGAGGCGGCCGCGGCCGGCGGACACCCGCAGCTGGAGGCGGCCGGCGGCTACGACCACTGCCTGGTGCTGGCGCCCGGCAGCCTGACCCACGCGGTGCTGTATTCGCCGCACAGCGGCATCGCCCTGCGCATCGACAGCGACGCGCCGGCGCTGCAGCTCTACGATGGCCATGCGCTGGACCGGCAGCATCCAGGCATCGGCCGCGGGCTGTGCCTGGAACCGCAGGGCTATCCCGACGCGCCCAACCGCCCCGCGTTCCCTGAAGCCGTGCTGCGCCCCGGCCAGGTGTTCCGGCGCCACATCGAATACCGCTTCGCCGCGCCCGGCCCCAATGCCGGGCCGCGGGACGTGCTGGCCGCGCTCGGGCGCGCCTGAGCCGACCGGCGCGCCGACCGGCGTCCCACCATCCCAAGGAGATCACCGTGTCCAGCATCAACCTCGCCATCGTCGGTGTCGGAAAGATCGTGCGCGACCAGCACCTGCCGGCGGTGGCAGGCAACCCGGATTTCCGCCTGGTGGCCGCGGCCAGCCGCAACGGGCGGGTCGAGGGGATCGACAACTTCGGCTCGATCGAGGAGATGCTGGAGGGCGCGCCGTCGGTGCAGGCGGTGGCGCTGTGCATGCCCCCGCAGTACCGCTACGCGGCGGCGGTCAAGGCCATCGCCGCCGGCAAGCACGTGTTCCTGGAGAAGCCGCCCGGTGCGACCCTGTCCGAGGTGGAGGACCTGGCCGCGCAGGCGCGTGCGGCGGGCGTCACCCTGTTCGCCAGCTGGCATTCGCGCTACGCGCCGGCGGTGGAGGCGGCGCGCGCGTTCCTGGCCGGCACCCGGATCCATTCGATGCAGGTGACCTGGAAGGAGGACGTGCGCCAGTGGCATCCCAACCAGGCCTGGATCTGGGAACCGGGCGGGCTGGGGGTGTTCGACCCGGGCATCAACGCGCTGTCTATCGTCACCCGGATCCTGCCGCGGCCGGTGTTCGCCACCGCCGCGACCCTGCAGTTCCCCGAGAACCGCGCCGCCCCGATCGCGGCGCACATCGCCTTCAGCGATGCGCAGGGGCTGGACCTGCAGGCGGAGTTCGACTGGCGCCAGACCGGCCGCCAGAGCTGGGACATCGTCGCCGGGACCGACGCCGGCACCCTGCTGCTGTGCGACGGTGGCGCGCGGATGCTGGTCAACGGCGACCTGGTCCACGAGCAACCCGAGGCCGAGTACCCCGGCCTGTACCGCCGCTTCGCCGAACTGGTCCAGGCCGGCGAATCGGACGTCGACCTGGCCCCGCTGCGCCACGTGGCCGATGCGTTCATGCTCGGCCGCCGGGTGGTGGTCGAGCCGTTCCACGACTGAGCGGGCGCGCTGCAGCCCGCATAGGCGGATGCATCGTGTCCAAGCGCACGCCTCCTGGCCGTGGCCCGGGCAAGCGCAGCGCATCCGGGGATGGCATCAGCGGCTCCCGGTGCCGCCGGCAGGCGCCCCGGAGGCGGCCTTCGGCCTTGTCCGGGTTACGGTCCTACGCCGGTGTCATCGCCGGCTCGGGTGCGGTGCCGTAGATCTCGCTGGCGGTCTGCTGCAGCGCCTGCACCACGGTGCGCGCGCCTGGCGACAGCAGCCAGTCGGTGCGGGTGATCACCCCGAACGAATCCATATGGCAGGACAGCTCCACCGGCAGGATCCGGACCATGCCGTGGCCGGCGTAATGCCGCGCCACGTCCACCGGCACCACGGCCAG
>JBQGEI010000142.1:0-8673 GCA_052039535.1 Pseudoxanthomonas sp. | reverse complement strand
TCCAGCTCGCCGTCGCGCAGCATGCGGCGGAACTTGGCACGGGTCGAATCCTCCGGCCCGGAGACCTGGACCTCGGCGGTGCCGGTGCCCAGGCCGGGCACGGCGCGGCGCGGCAGCAACGCGTCCAGGATGCGCTCCTCGGCACGCTCCTCGGCCTGCAGCCGCACGCGCACCTTGGCCTGCTCGCGGAACATCTTCACCGCGGTATCGGCCAGGTCGCGCACGATCTGCTCCACGTCCTTGCCCACGTAGCCGACCTCGGTGAAGCGGGTCGCCTCGACCTTGACGAACGGCGCGTTGGCCAGCGTCGCCAGGCGCCGCGCGATCTCGGTCTTGCCCACACCGGTGGGGCCGATCATCAGGATGTTCTTGGGCATCACCTCGTTGCGCAGCTCCGGCTCCAGCTGCATGCGGCGCCAGCGGTTGCGCAGGGCGATGGCGACCGCGCGCTTGGCCTGGTGCTGGCCGACGATGTGCCGGTCCAGCTCCTGCACGATCTCGCGCGGGGTCATGGTGGAGGAGGTCTTGTCGATCATCGGGACGCGTTCTCTTGTTCGCGGGGAGGGCGGGCACGCGGCCCGGCCGGCAGGTGGCAGGCGGCGGCGCGAGGCACCCGCGCCGCGCCGGGGCGGGCTACAGCTCCTCCACCACCACGTTGCGGTTGGTATAGATGCAGATGTCGCCGGCGATGCCGATCGCCTCGGTGGCGACCGTGCGCGCATCCAGTTGGGTATGCGCGATCAGCGCGCGCGCGGCCGACAGGGCGTAGCTGCCGCCGGAGCCGATGGCGATGATGCCGTCCTCCGGCTCGATCACATCGCCGGTGCCGCTGATGACCAGCGAGGTCTCGCGATCGGCCACCGCGAGCAGCGCCTCGAGCTTGCCCAGGCGGCGCTCGGTGCGCCAGTCCTTGGCCAGTTCCACCGCCGCACGGGTCAGCTGGCCGTGTTTCTCCAGCTTGGCTTCGAACAGCTCGAACAGGGTGAAGGCATCGGCCGCCGCACCGGCGAAACCCGCCAGCACCTGGCCATCGCGGCCGAGACGGCGCACCTTGCGCGCATTGCCCTTCATCACCGTGTGGCCGAGCGTGACCTGGCCATCGCCGGCGATGGCCACCTTGTCGCCGCGGCGCACGCAGACGATGGTGGTGGCGTGGAACACATTGGGGTTCTGGCTGGGGTCCATGCGGCCTCCGGGTAGATGCCTCCTCAGTGGGGGCTGCCGGTGCCGGGTTCAACCCGGCCCGCCGGATCGCAGCGATGGCGTGCCGCCGGGCGCGGTGTCCGGTTCATCCGTGCCTCCCTGCGCCGCCGCTACCGCCTGCGGGGCGGCGATTGCGCGCTCGTCGCCCGTGCCTGCGGCATCACCGCGCCGTGCCTAGGGCGATGGCCGTCAGTGGCGCCGGTCGACTTTCGCCCGGTGGCGGCGCATCGCCGGAAGCAGCAGCAAGCCGACCAGTAACAGCGTGAGCGAGCCGATCACCACCGCCGGAGCCAGCCAGGCCGGCGACCCTGGCAGCAGACGGTCCACCATGCGCCCGCACGCCAGCCCCGTCATGCCACCGGCCAGCGGCGCGACCCTGGCCCAGCGCCTGGATCGAGGTGCGTTGCCGTGCGTGTCTCCCATGGCCGGTCACCCTCGGGCGTGGGGGCGGCCCGCGCCATCCTGCCCGGGTCCCGGCGTCTTCCCCAGTCCCGCGGAGACATGGGCGATCAGGCCGCGCATGTTCTCGATGAACACCGCCTCCAGGTCGATACCGCATTTGTCGGCGAGCACCAGGATCGACCACAGGCAGTCGGAGAGCTCATGTCCGAGCCTGGCCTGCATATCGTCGATGTCGCGCACGCCGGCATGCGCCTGCACGAGCTTGGCCAGGTCGCCCACGTCACCCATGAAGCCCAGCGCGAGTTCCTGGGTGGTCCAGGCCCGCCCCCAGCGCCTGTGTTCCAGCTGTTCGTACAGGGCGTTCAGCTGCAGCGCCAGGCGGCGCAGCTCATCCAGCTCCATGGGGTGCTCCTTCCGGCTGGCTGCAGGCGCGTTCATGCGCGCTCATGCGGAGCTGCCTCCGTCGGCCCCGCGCGGAGCTTCGGTGGCGACGGGCGACGCGGTGGCTGCCGGGACGGCGTGTGCGCGGCGGGATTCGAAGATCCGCACCACCACGTAGGCCACCAGCGCGATGCAGAAGAACACCAGCAGCAGCCATGCGATGCCCTGCAGGGTCTCGATCACCGTGCGGTAGATCTCGAGCACCCAGCGCTCGGTGGTCAGCGCGAGGATGCGCGGGTGCTCCTGCCACTGGTTGGGCGTGATGTACCGCTCCAGCTCGTGGATGCGCACGCCTGCCGAGACGCCCACCACCAGGATGGCGAACTTCAGGTAGCGCAGCCAGGCGGTGCTGATCTCGTCGGCGATGATGCGCGCGAGGATGCCGCGGATCGGCCGGTCGAAGCTGGCCGATACGACCAGCGACACGGCCAGGGCCAGCAGGAAGGTCACCAGCAGCAATGCGAGGAACATGGCCGATCCCGGGAGCGGTGGACCGGCAGACGGTAACCCGGCCGCGAGGTGGAGCGGTAGGCCCGCGTGCCATGCGGTCGACGCATGGTGGCCGGCAGCCGCAGGCGTGATGTCGAAACGCCGTCCATCCCGCCATCGGCCCGTCGTGTCCGGCCTGTCGTGTCCGGCCTGTCGCCACGGCGTGCGCGGCCGCGGGCAGCCGTGGGGTGGCGCGCGCCCCTCAGCCCTTGCGCCTGGCCCGCGGGTGCGCCGCGTCGTAGACCTTGGCCAGGTGCTGGAAATCCAGGTGGGTGTAGATCTGGGTGGTGGCGATGTCGGCGTGGCCAAGCAGCTCCTGTACCCCGCGCAGGTCGCCGGAGGATTCGAGCACGTGGCTGGCGAAGCTGTGCCGCAGCATGTGCGGGTGCACGTGCTTGAACAGGCCCTGGCGCGCGGCAAGCTGGCGGATGCGGACCTGGACCGCGCGCTGGCTGATCGGACCGCCGCCGCGGCCGGGAAACACGAAGGCGTCGCTGCCGGCACCGGTGGAGGCGCGCCACTGCTCCAGGGCGCGACGCGCGTGCGAGCCGACCGGCACGCTGCGCTGGCGGCCACCCTTGCCCAGCACGGTGACCAGGCCCTCGACCAGGTGCAGGTCGCGCCAGCGCAGTCCGCACAGCTCGCTCAGGCGCAGTCCGGAGGAATAGAACAGTTCCAGCAGCGCGCGGTCGCGCAGGCCCAGCGGCGCATCGGTGTCCACCTCCACCAGCTGCACCGCCTCGTCCACGTCCAGTACCTGCGGCAGCTTGCGTGGCGCCTTCGGTGCGCGCACGCCGGCGGCCGGGCTGGCGGCGATCACCCCGCGCCTGAGCAGCCAGGCGTAATAGCTGCGGCAGGCCGAGAGGCGCCGCTGCAGGCTGGTGGGTGACAGCCCGCGCCGGTGCTCGCTGGCGACGAACCCGCGCAGCCGGGTGCCGTCCAGCTCCATCGCCTGGTCGCCGCGCGCGGCGGCCCAGTCCTGCAGCGCCTGCAGGTCGCGCCGGTAGGCGTCCAGCGTATGCGGCGACATCGCGCGCTCCACGCGCAGGTACTCGAGGAAGTCGTCGATGCCGGTCATCGGGAGCGTCTCGGCGTAGCGCGTGGTCGGCGACCGCGCCGACCGCGCGCGCTCAATCCTTGCCGAAGCGCGCCAGCGCCGCGGCCAGGGACTCACCCATCATGCGCAGGAACAGCGTGCCCATGCCGGGATAGAAGCGGTTGGGATCGTGGCTGCCCACGGCGACCAGGGCGACCCCCGGCAGCGGCAGCAGCGCGCTGGACTGCACCTCCTCGCGGCGGGGGCCATACAGCACGGTGTTCTTCTCGGCCTGCAGCCGCCCGCACAGCGGCTCGCCCTCGGCCAGCACGTCACGGAACGCGCCCAGCTCCGGCGCGTCGGCCGGCAGCACCCGCAGCCACTCCGCGTCGTCCAGGCCAGCCACCGGCTGGAAGGAAATGATCCGCACCAGGTCGCCGGCGAAATCCTCCGCCAGGGTGGCGGCCATCGCGCGCAGGGTCTGGGCGTGGCTGTCCTGGCGCAGCAGCGACAGGGTCAGCTGGTGGGTGCGCACCGCCAGGCGCTCGTTGACCTGGGCGTTGGCCGACAGGTCGCCCAGGCGCCGCGACAGCTCGCGGTTCTTCTCGCGCAGCACCTCCAGCTGGTAGCTGGCCAGGGACGCGGTGCGGCCATCCTCGCGCGGCACCACCAGGCTGGTGGCCAGGTCGGGGAAATGCTTGAGGAAATCCGGATGCCGGCGCAGCCAGGTCGCTACCTCGTGGGCGCCAAGTTTCTCCTGGGTCACGCTCATGCCTGCCACTCCCCTTCGAATACGAATGCGGCCGGTCCGGCCATGACGACCGGGGCGTCGTCGCGCTCCCAGCCGATATCCAGGTCGCCACCGGGCAGCGATACGGTCGCCTGCCGCGCCAGCCGTCCGCGGCGCACCAGCGATGCCAGCGCGGCACATGCGCCACTTCCGCACGCCAGGGTTTCGCCGACGCCGCGCTCGTACACCCGCAGGCGCACGTGGTCCGGCGCCAGCACCTGGGCGAAGCCGACGTTCACCGACTGCGGGAACGCGGCCGAGCCCTGCAGCGCGCTGCCGATCCCCGCCACGTCGGCGCCGGCCACGTCGGCGACCTCGATCACCGCATGCGGATTGCCCATCGACACGGCGCCGAAGGCGACCCGGTTGCCGGCCACCTCCAGCGCGTACTCGGCCGCTTCCACGCCGAAGCCGGCCAGCGGCACCTCCGCCGGCGCGAACCGGGGGACGCCCATGGCCACCGCATAGCGGCCGCCGGGCAGCGCCTGCACCTCGTGCCGGCCGGCGGGGCTGTCGACCACGAAGCGCCCGCCAGTGGCGGCGCCGTCGCGCACCAGCCAGGCGGCGACGCAGCGGGCGCCATTGCCGCACTGCCCGGCCGCGGTGCCATCGGCATTCCAGATGCCGTACGCGGCCACCGCGCCGGCGCTGCGCGGCGGCTCGATGGTCAGGATCTGGTCGCAACCCACGCCGCGATGGCGGTCGGCCAGGCGCGCCGCCAGCGCGGCGTCCGGCGGCGCCAGGCCGGCGCGCAGGTCCAGCACCACGAAGTCGTTGCCGGCCCCGTGCATCTTGGAAAAACGCAGCGACTCAGGCATCCGGGCGTTCCGGCGTGGCATCCGTAGGCGCCGGTTCCGGCGCAGCTGGCACGGCCGGCGCTGCAGGTACGGCCGAGGGCGTCGGCTCGTCCGGCTGCACCGGCGCGTCGGCCGGCGGCGCCGGCACGGCCTGTTCCACCGGAACCGGCTGCTGCGGCATGACCAGCGGGCCCTTGTTGCCGCAGGCGGCCAGCAGAGGCAGGAGGAGGAGGAGGAGCAGACGCGGGGCGTGACGGGGGATGGTGTCCATGGCCCGAGTATAGCGACGCGGCGCGTGGGCCCCGGTGGCTAGCGCGGCCCGCGGCCGCCGGGCGGCTCGGGCCGCAGCCACAGCCAGGTGCCGACCACGGCCATGCAGCCGATCGGCAGTCCCACCATCCAGCCGCGGTGCGACGGCACGGCCAGCATCACCCCCAGCAGCACCGCCGCGCAGGCGAGCATGGTCCAGGTGGCCGCCCACTTGGCCCGGCGCGGCACCGCGCGGTGATCGCGCCAGCTGGCGATCACCGGTCCGAAGTGCGGGTGCTCGAGCAGGCGCTTCTCCAGCCGGCTGGAGCCACGGGCCGCGGCCCACGCCGCCACCAGGATGAACACCGTGGTCGGCAGGCCGGGCAGGAACACGCCGAGGATGCCGACGCCCAGGCTGGCGTAGGCCAGCAGCCACCAGGCCCAGCGGAAGCGGTTGGGGTTGCCCATCGGCGCATGATAGGCCGCCGCCGGCGTGCCAACGCGTGCAGCCGGCGGCCGGGGGCGACCGGAGGGTCGCCCCGGTGGCCTCAGGGCGTAGCCGCCACGCCCAGCTGGTCGAGCACGAAGGCGTAGTACTCGGCCTGCTCGCGGAAGCGGCGGAAGCGGCCCGACTTGCCGCCATGGCCGGCGTCCATGTTGGTGCGGAACAGGACCGGCGCCTTGCCGGTGTTGACGTCGCGCAGGCGCGCCACCCACTTGGCCGGTTCCCAGTACTGCACCTGCGAATCCCACAGGCCGGTGCCGACGAACAGCGCCGGATACGCCTGCGCGCGCACGTTGTCGTACGGCGAGTACGACAGCATGTACTCGTAGTACGGCTCCTGCTCCGGGTTGCCCCACTCGTCGTACTCGTTGGTGGTCAGCGGGATGGAGGTGTCGAGCATGGTGGTGACCACGTCCACGAACGGCACCTGCGCCACCATCACCCGGTAGTCGCCCGGGGCCTGGTTGGCGACCGCGCCCATCAGCAGGCCACCGGCGCTGCCCCCCATGGCCGCCACCCGGCCGGGAGCGGCGTAGCCCTGCGCGACCAGGGCGCGGGTCACGTCGACGAAGTCGTTGAAGGTGTTCTGCTTGTGCAGCAGCTTGCCGTCCTCGTACCACTGCCGGCCCATCTCCTGGCCGCCGCGGATGTGGGCGATGGCGTAGACCACGCCGCGGTCCAGCAGGCTCACCGAGGGACTGTTGAAGCCCGGGTCGGAGGAGATGCCGTAGCTGCCGTAGGCGTACTGGAACAGGGCCGCGCTGCCGTCCTTGCGGAAGCCCTTGCCGTAGACCAGCGACACGGGCACGCGCGCACCGTCGCGCGCGTCGACCCAGACCCGTTCGGTGACGTAGTCGGCTGGGTCGTAGCCGGGCACCGGCTGCTGCTTGAGCTGGCGGCGCTGCCCGGTGAGCACGTTGAGCTCGTAGGTGGTGGCAGGGGTGGTCAGCGAGGTGTAGCCGTAGCGCAGCCACGGGCTGTCCGGCTCGGAATTGACCGACAGGCCCATCGAGTACGCCGGCTCGTCGGCCGAGACGTACTGCGCACTGCCGTCGGCGCGCAGGATGCGCACCCGCTCCAGGCCGCCGGAGCGCTCGCCCACGGCCGTGAAGCCGTCGAACAGCTCGTATTCCTCCAGGAACACCTGCGGGTCGTGCGCCAGCCAGTCCCGCCACTGTTTGCGCGAGGTGGCGTCGCTGGGCGCGGTGACCAGCTTGAAATTGGTCGCGCCGTCGGCATTGGTGCGGATCACCCAGCGCCCGCCGTGGTGGTCGGCGTCGTACTCCAGGTCGCGCTGGCGCGGCGCCAGCACGGTGAACTGGCGCGGATCGGATGCAGGCGCGTAGCGCACCTCGGAGGACACGGTGCTCTCGACGCCGATGGTGATGTATCTATCGTCGCGGGTGCGGCCGATGCCCATGTAGAAGCTGTCGTCCTGCTCCTCGTAAACCAGCGCGTCCTGCTCCACCGGCGTGCCGAGCACGTGCTTCTTCACCCGCACGGTGAGCAGGGTTTCCGGATCGTTCTCGACGTAGAACAGGGTGCGGTTGTCGTCGGCCCACACCAGGTTGGCCGACACCCCGGTGATGGTGTCCGGATAGTCCTCGCCAGTGGCCAGGTTGCGGAAGCGGATCGTGTACTGGCGCCGGCCGACGTCGTCCTGCGCCCAGGCCAGCAGCGTGTTGTCGGGGCTGACCTCGTAGTCGCCCACGCCGAAGTAGTCCTTGCCGGCGGCCATCGTGTTGAGGTCCAGCAGCACCTGCTCGGTGGCGAAATCGCCGGCGGCGTTGGCGGCCTGGATCGACAGCGCGTCCACCCCCGGGGCGTCCTTGCGCCGCGCATGCACCGGGTAGTCCTTGCCGGCCGCGTAGCGCGAGTAGTACCACCAGCCGCGGTCGCGGTAGGGCACCGAGCTGTCGTCCTGGCGGATGCGCGCGACGATCTCCTCGTACAGCCTGTCCTGCACCGGCCTGAGCGGCGCCATCACCGCGTCGGCGTAGGCGTTCTCCGCCTCCAGGTAGGCCAGCATGGCCGGGTCCTTGCGGCTGTCGTCGCGCAGCCAGTAGTACTCGTCCTGGCGACTGGCGCCGAACGGCGCGGTGACGGTGTGCGCCTTGCGCGCGGCGTCGGGCGGGTTGGCGGCGATGGCGGGGGTCGTGGTCATCAGCAGGGCGGTGGCGAACAGGAACGGCATTCTCATCGATGGGTCCCGGCATGGGAAACGGGCGGGACCGCGATCGGCGGACCCCGCAAACGAAACGCCCCCGGACGGTGCCGGGGGCGCGGATGTCACTTACTTCGTCGCCTTGGCGGGCTGGCTGAGCCGCTGCCAGAGGAACGCGTAGGCCAGCGCGCTCATGTGCGCGGCCTGGGCGTTGTTGGCCGCGCCGCCGTGGCCACCTTCGATGTTCTCGTAGTAGGTCACGTCCTTGCCGGCGTCGATCATCTTCGCCGCCATCTTGCGCGCGTGGCCGGGGTGGACGCGGTCATCGCGGGTGGAGGTGAGGAAGATCACCGGCGGGTAGTCCTTCCCCGCGTCGAACAGGTGGTACGGGGAGAAGGTCTTGATGAACTCCCAGTCGGCGGTGTCGGGGTTGCCGTATTCGGCCATCCACGAGGCGCCGGCCAGCAGCTTGTTGTAGCGCTTCATGTCCAGCAGCGGCACCTGCACCACCACCGCACCGAACAGCTCCGGGTACTGGGTCAGCATGTTGCCGGTGAGCAGGCCGCCATTGCTGCCGCCCTGCACGCCCAGGTGCTG
>JBQGEI010000141.1:0-1899 GCA_052039535.1 Pseudoxanthomonas sp. | reverse complement strand
TCCCGCAGGGTCTCGCGGGCGCGGCGGCGCAGGCTCTCGGCGTAGGCGGCGCGGCGCGCGTGCAGGATCGGATCGCCGGAGGGCTCGATGCCCTCGGGCAGCACCAGCGGGTCGAAGTTCAGGCCGTTGCAGGCGCCGCCTTCCTGGGGCTGGGCGGCGGTGATCTCGACGGTGCCGGCGTCGACGGTGCGGCGGCTGTCCGGCCAGGGCAGGGCGCCGTTGTCCACCGGGTCGCCGGATCCGGCCAGCTGCAGGCGCAGGGTCCAGCGCTGCGGCCCCTGCGCCAGGCGCTGCTGGAACTCGCGGGTGAGCGCGTCATCGGTGTGCGGGCCTTCGCCCAGCGGCGCGAATGGCGCCTGCGGCACCATCGCCCAGCGCACCGGCTGGCGGCGGCCCTGCGCGTCCACCAGCACGAAGGCGTTGATGCTGTGGTACTGCGTGTTGGCCCAGCTGTCGCTGGCGCGATAGCCGGCCTGCCACTGGCGGAAGGCCGCGCTCTCGGGGTGGGCGTCGAGGAAGGCGGCGATCCGCGCCGGGTCGGGCTTGCCGGTGGCCGGGTCCGGGGCCATCGCGCGCAGCTGCTGGTGGAATTCCTCCGGGGTGCCGACCGCCAGCACCGGCGGGGTGTTCATCGCCATGCGCCACTGCTGGCCGTCGGCCTGGGTGATGGCCAGCGCCATGCTGCGTACGCCGGCGCTGGCCTCCGGCGCGACCGGGCTGCCGCCGCCGATCGACAGCCGCCCCAGCAGCGGGGATTCGCCTTTGGCAAACAGCGGCGCCACCGACAGCGCGGCCGCCTCGCCGGAGCCGACGAAGCGCCCGCGCACGCACAGCCCGCGCGCATGCGCGCGGCGGAAGCCGGCATGCAGGGGCGTGTCGCCGCCGCCCTGCATGGTGCGGATGATCGCGCTGGCGCGGTGGTCGGCGCCGTTGCCGAAGGCGCCGCGCAGGAACGCGACGACAAGGGCCACGGCCAGCACCAGCAGCACGATCACAGCGGTGCGTGCCAGGCGGGTGCGCGCGGGCAGGGGGGCGGGGGCAGGTCGCGGGTCGCCGGGCAGGGCGGAATGGGCGGGATCGCGGCCAGCGGGGGCGGTTGCCGGATTGCGGGCGGGATCGGTATCGGGGTCCACGGCGTGGCCTGCAGGTCGGGGCGCGAGGCGCGAGCGTGGCACAGGTAGGGTGGACGCGGCCGCGTGGGCGGATGGAACGGAGGGTTGCGCCGTGCGCCGGGAATAAGGTGGCCGCTGGAACGTGGTGTCCTGCCCGCGGCGCCCCGCGGCCCCGGGTGCGCTGTGCTTACCCGGGCTACGGGAGGCGGCGACGCGTAGCCCGGATGAGGCCAAAGGCCGCATCCGGGACGGGACGATCGGTCAGTCGGGATGACCACCGCGGCCGATATCCGGTGGGCTGCGTATGAAGGTTCGAGGCCCGACATGGTCTCTGCGCCCCGCGGCCCGGCGTGCGCTAGCGCTTACCCGGGCTACTGCGGGCGCGACGCATAGCCCGGATAAGGCCAAAGGCCGCATCCGGGATGTGACAGTGGGGCTACGAGGTCCGGATGCGACGCCGTGGCGCCATGCGGCTTCGCAGCGGCCGTCAGCGGCTGCGCGCGGCGGCGTGGCCTTCCTTTGCCTGCACCACGATGCCGCCGGACCGCGCCTCGTCCGCGGCAGGGCACGCCGTCGACCTGGCAGTTGTGGCCGTCGCGCCGGTTCGCCGGTATCTGCGTAGCGCGCCTGGAAGCCGCCGCTGAAATCCGTGTTCGAGACGCGAGCGCACGCCCCGACGCATCGGTGGCGCCGGCGCTGCAGGCTGGGCACAGCTAGCGCGGATAACGGTCGGAGGGCTCCACCGCAGCGTGGCAGATGGGGCAGGCCTGGACGGTCATGGCGTGGC
>JBQGEI010000140.1:0-5044 GCA_052039535.1 Pseudoxanthomonas sp. | reverse complement strand
GGCCAGGTGCTGGCGCGCCTGGACCCGATCGATGCCGACGCCACCCGCAGCCTCGCCATGTCGCAGCTGGCCGCCGCGCGCAGCCAGAGCGACAGCGTGCAGGCGCAGCTGGTGGATGCGGAGGCCAATGCGCGCCGGCTGCAGCAGCTGGTCGACAGCCAGCTGGTCTCGCGCGCGCAGTACGACCAGGCCGTCGCCCAGCGCGACAGCCTGCGCGCCCAGCTGGCCACCACCCGGCGCAACGCGCAGGTCGCCCAGGACCAGCTGCGCATCGCCGGCCATGGGGTGGACAACACCGTGGTGCGTGCCCCGTTCGCCGGCGTGGTGATCGCCAAGGCCGCCCAGCCGGGCGAGATCGTCTCGCCGCTGGCCACCGGCGGCTTCACCCGCACCGGCATCGGCACCATCGTCGACATGGATTCGCTGGAGGTGGAAGTGGAGGTCGGCGAGGCATACATCGGCCGGGTCAAGGCGAAGATGCCGGTGGAAGCCACGCTCAACGCCTATCCGGACTGGAAGATCCCTGCCGAGGTGATCGCCACCATCCCCACCGCCGACCGCGGCAAGGCCACGGTCAAGGTGCGTATCGCGCTGAAGGAGAAGGATCCGCGGATTGTGCCGGACATGGGCGTGACCGTGAGTTTCCTGGAGCAGGCGCCGGAAGCCGCAGCAGACCAGCCGCGCCCCGGCGTGCGCATCCCCGCCGAGGCGCTGGTCGATCGCGACGGCCAGGCACTGGTGTTCGTGCTGGGCGACGACGACCGGGTGGGCGAGCGCCAGGTGCAGGCCGCGGCGGCCAGCGGCAGCACCCGCACTGTCACCTCCGGCCTGGCGCCAGGCGAGCGGGTCGTGCTCGACCCGCCGGCCGGGCTGGCCGACGGCGACCGGGTGCGCGTGGCCGGCGCCACGCGCTGAGCCTGACTTCGGCAGACCACGGGGATCGAGCCATGAGACTGAGCGCCGACCTGCTGACACCCGCCCTGGCCTGCCTGGCCCTGGGCGCGACCGGCGCCTGGCTCCTGCAGATCGCCCTTCCGCCCGTGCTGGCACTGGTGATGGCCGGCGTGCTGGCAGGGACCTGGTCGCCGCCGCCGGTGCCCGTGCGGTCCCTGCGGCTGGCGGCGGCATGGCCGCCGCCAGCCGTGCAGGCTTCCTTGCTGGTGTCCGCCTGCCGGCCGGCACGGTCGCGCTGGCGATGATGCTGCTGGCCGCGCTGTGGTGGCTGCCGCCGCCGGCCTGATCTCTCCCCCCTTTGCAGCCACCCGTCCGTTCGACCGCCCAGCCCACGCGGCCACAGGCCGACTACCGAGGAACCACGCATGTCCACCCTCGTCTCGATCCGAAACCTCACCAAGACCTACCAGCGCGGCCCGGAAAAGGTCGAAGTGCTGCACGGCATCGACCTGGACATCGCCGAAGGCGACTTCGTCGCCCTGATGGGGCCGTCCGGCTCGGGCAAGACCACCCTGCTGAACCTGATCGGCGGCCTGGACACGCCCAGTTCCGGCAGCATCGAGGTCGCCGGCCAGCGCATCGACCAGCTCGGCAGCGGCCAGCTCTCGCACTGGCGCAGCCAGAACGTCGGCTACGTGTTCCAGTTCTACAACCTGATGCCGGCGCTGACCGCGCAGAAGAACGTGGAACTGCCGCTGCTGCTGACCAAGCTGGGCGCGGCCCAGCGCAAGCGCAACGCGCAGATCGCGCTGCAGCTGGTGGGCCTTTCCGAGCGCGTCTCGCACAAGCCCAACGAGCTGTCGGGCGGCCAGCAGCAGCGCGTGGCCATCGCCCGCGCGATCGTCTCCGACCCTACCCTCCTGATCTGCGACGAGCCCACCGGCGACCTGGACCGGCAGTCGGCCGAGGAGATCCTGGGCCTGCTGCAGGCGCTCAACCGCGAGCACGGCAAGACCATCGTGATGGTCACCCACGACCCCAAGGCGGCCGAGTACGCGACCCACACCCTGCACCTGGACAAGGGCACGCTGGTCGGGCAGGCATCCCAGGCGGCCTGACCGCGCGGAGGACACAGATGAAATACCTGCACCTGATCTGGGCGGCGCTGTTCCGGCGCCGCACCCGCACGTTCCTCACCCTCGCCTCGATCCTGGCCGCGTTCCTGCTGTTCGGCATGCTCGACGGCATCCGCACCGCGTTCGCCGACCTGGGCCGCAACTCCGACGGCGCGCAACGGCTGCAGACCACCTCGCGGCTGTCGATGATCGAGACCCTGCCGATGTCGCTGGCCAACCGGATCGAGCGGCTGGACAACGTCGAGGCGGTCACCTGGGCCAACTGGTTCGGCGGCGCCTACCAAGACCCGCGCAACCAGCTGTTCACCTTCGCCGTGGCCCCGAACTACCTGGACCTGTACCCCGAAATCGAGGTCGCCCCCGAGCAGCGCAAGGCATGGGCTGCCAACCGCACCGGCGTGCTGGTCGGCGAGGGCCTGATGCGCAGGTTCGACTGGAAGGTCGGGCAGCAGGTCCCGCTGCAGTCGACCATCTTCCCCAACAGCGACGGCACCTTGAACTGGTCGTTCGAGATCGTCGGCACGCTGCGCGCGAAGGACGGCAAGAACGCCGGATTCACCGAGAACATGCTGCTGCTGCACTACAAGTACTTCGAGGAGTCCACGCCCTACGTCAACGGCGACGTCGGCTGGTACATCAGCCGGGTGGCCGACGTGCGGCGCAGCGACGCGGTGGCCAAGGCGATCGACGCCCTGTCGGCCAACTCGCCGCACGAGACCAAGACCATGAGCGAGGCGGCGGCGATGGCCTCGCAGCTCAAGCAGATGGCCGACATCGGCCTGATCGTCGGCTCGATCATGGGTGCGGTGTTCTTCACCCTGCTGCTGCTGACCGGCAACACCATGGCCCAGGCCGTGCGCGAGCGCACTTCCGAGCTGGCCGTGCTGCGCACCATCGGCTTCACGGCACAGTCGGTGCTGGGCATGGTGCTGGCCGAATCGGTGCTGCTGGTCCTGCTGGGCGGCGTGCTGGGCCTGGGCCTGGCCACGGTGCTGGGCCAGGTCGTCAACGCCGGCAGTGGCGGGATGATCAACCTGCCACCGATCGGCCTGCAGAGCTGGCTGCTGGGCCTGGGCCTGATGGTGGCGATCGGCCTGCTGGTCGGCGCGCTGCCGGCGATCCGGGCGATGCGACTGAACATCGTCGATGCCCTGGCCGGGCGCTGAGGAGGAATGACCATGAACCTGATCAAGAAGATGCTCCGCGGCGCGCTGCTGGTGCTGGTGCTGGCGGTGTTCCTGGCCTTGTGGATCATGGCGCCGTGGCCGGTGCTGCTGGGCGTGGCCGTGCTGTTCGCGCTGTGGATGCTGCTCACCCGCAGTGGCCGCCAGGCCGCCTCGGTGACCATGGTGGGGGTCAGCACCCTTGCCCAGCGCCTGGGCTCCTCCTCGGTGGTGGTGATCGGCATCGCCGGGGTGGTCGGTGTGCTGGTGGCGCTGCTGGCGATGTCCGAGGGCTACCGCCAGACCGTGGGCAACACCGGCAACGAGGAGACCGCGATCGTGCTGCGCGGCGGCTCATCGGCCGAGCTGATGTCGGTACTGGACCGCGAGGCGATCAGCACGATCGAGCGTGCCCCGGAGGTCGCCCGCGACGCGGAAGGCCGGCCGCTGGCCTCGCCCGAACTGCTGGTCGCCGCCAACCTGCCGCTGCGCGAGGGCGAGGACGACGGCAGCGTGACCTTGCGCGGCGTCGGGCCGATGGCCTGGCAGGTTCGCCCCAACGTCAAGCTGATCGAGGGCCGCCAGTTCGAGCCCGGCCGCCGCGAGCTGGTGGTCGGCAAGGGCACCCGGCGCCAGTTCAAGGACCTGGACGTTGGCAGGGAGGTGCGCATGGGCAGCAACACCTGGACCGTGGTGGGCGTATTCGAGTCCGGCGATTCGACCGAGTCGGAAATGTGGGCCGACGCGGAGATCGTGGCCACCACCTACCGCCGCGGCAGCAGCCGTGCCGGCGTGATCGCCCGGCTCACCAGTGCCAAGGCCTTCGACGCGTTCAAGGCGACCCTGGCCGCCGACCCGCGCCTGAAGGTGGAAGCCACCACCACCCGCGAGTACTTCCGCCGTCAGTCCGAAGGACTGTCGAAGATCCTGCGCCGGATCGGCATCGTGGTCGGTTCGATCATGGCCATCGGCGCGGTGTTCGGCGCGCTCAACACCATGTTCGCCTCGGTCGCCTCGCGGGCGCGGGAGATCGCCACCCTGCGTGCGATCGGCTTCCGCGGCATGCCGGTGGTGGTGGCGGTGATGCTGGAGACCATGCTGCTGGCCGCGCTGGGCGGCATCGCCGGCGGCGTGCTGGCGTGGCTGATCTTTAACGGCTATACGGCCTCGACCGTGGCTGGCGGCGTGGCCCAGCTGACCTTCGAGTTCAAGGTCACCGGCGCCCTGCTGTGGGAAGGACTGAAGTGGGCCTTGGCGATCGGCTTCATCGGCGGGTTGTTCCCCGCCCTGCGCGCGGCGAGCCTGCCAGTGACCGACGCGCTGCGTGCGGCCTGACACGCCGTCCGTACCGGAGCGGCGCCGCACCCGACGCTCGGCGATATGCCGGGCGTTCTACCTGGAGGAAGTGCGGCAAGAGCGCTGGCCGGGCCCGGGAGACCTTCTCTTCCGGACTCGCCGGCCAACCGCGGCAAACCGCCAAAAAAAAACGCGCCGCCCGCAGGCAGCGCGTTGTTCCATCCGGAGATCGGAGCCGCCCGGCTGCGCTCTGCGGCCGGAGCGGGTGCCTCTCCCTCACCAGGAGGGAAACAGCCCGCTCAGGCCTTGCCCAGCGCGCCCAGGATGCGGGCGGTGATCTCGTCCATGCTGCCGACGCCGTCGATGCGTGCCAGCGTGCCGCGGCCTTCGTAGAAGCCGATCACCGGGGCGGTTGAATCGTTGTAGACCTGCAGGCGCTTGCGCACCGATTCGGGGTTGTCGTCGGCGCGGCCCTCGGCCTGGGCCCGGCCGGCGATGCGTTCGACCAGCAGGTCGGTGGCCACGTCCAGCTGCACCACCGCATCCAGCGGCTGG
>JBQGEI010000139.1:0-1658 GCA_052039535.1 Pseudoxanthomonas sp. | reverse complement strand
TTGAAGTGAAAGTGCCCGACATCGGTGGTTACGACGATGTCCCGGTGATCGAAGTGCTGGTCGCGGTGGGCGATACCGTCGCCAAGGACCAGGGCCTGGTGACGCTGGAATCGGACAAGGCGACGATGGAAGTGCCGTCCTCGCATGCCGGCGTGGTCAAGGAGCTCAAGGTCAAGGTCGGCGACAGCGTGTCCGAGGGCCAGGTGGTGGTGGTGCTGGAGGCCGAGGCCGGCGGCGACGACGGCCCCGGCCAGGACTCGGACGAGGGCAAGGGCAAGGCCGCCCCCGGCGAAGCCGCCGGTCCGGGCAAGCCGCCGGTGGCGACCTCGCATCGCGCGCCGGCAGAACCCGATCCGGTGAAGGCCGCGCCGGCCTCGGGCCGCCGGGCCGACGTGGAATGCCGCGTGGTGGTGCTCGGCTCCGGCCCGGGCGGCTACACGGCCGCCTTCCGCGCCGCCGACCTGGGCCTGGACACGGTGCTGATCGAGCGCTACGACACCCTGGGCGGGGTTTGCCTCAACGTGGGCTGCATCCCGTCCAAGGCGCTGCTGCACGCGGCCGACGTGATCGATCAGGCGCAGCACGCCAGCGACTACGGCGTGGACTTCGGCAAGCCGAAGATCGCGCTCGACAAGCTGCGCGCCTACAAGGACAAGGTGGTCGGCCAGCTGACCAAGGGCCTGGCCGGCATGGCCAAGCAGCGCAAGGTGCGGGTGGTGGCCGGCACCGGCGCCTTCGTGTCGCCCAACGAGATCGAGGTGGCCGGCGCCGACGGCCAGACCCGGCTGGTCAGGTTCGAGCAGTGCATCGTCGCCGCCGGTTCGCAGGCGCTCAAGCTGCCGGGCTTCCCCTGGGACGATCCGCGGATCATGGATTCGACCGATGCGCTGGAACTGGCCGAGACCCCGAAGACCCTGCTGGTGGTCGGCGGCGGCATCATCGGCCTGGAGATGGCCACCGTCTATCGCGCGCTGGGCTCGCAGGTGACGGTGGTGGAGCTGGCCGACCAGCTGATGCCCGGCGCCGACAAGGACCTGGTCAAGCCGCTGGCCGACCGCCTGAAGAAGCAGGGCGTATCGGTGCACCTGAAGACCAAGGTGGTCGAGGCCAAGGCCGGCAAGCAGGGCATCGACGTGAGCTTCGAGGGCGACAGCGTTCCCGACGCGAAGCGGTTCGAGCGCGTGCTGGTGGCCGTGGGCCGCAGCCCGAACGGCAACAAGATCGGCGCCGACAAGGCCGGCGTGCGCGTGGGCGAACGCGGCTTCATCGACGTCGACCGGCAGATGCGCACCAATGTCGATCACATCTTCGCCATCGGCGACATCGTCGGCCAGCCGATGCTGGCCCACAAGGCCACCCACGAGGGCAAGCTCGCGGCCGAGGTCGCCGCCGGCGAAAAGAAGGAGTGGGTGGCACGGGTGATCCCGTCGGTGGCCTACACCGACCCGGAGATCGCCTGGGTCGGCATCACCGAGACCGAGGCCAGGGCCAAGGGCCTGAAGGTGGGCGTGGGCAAGTTCCCCTGGGCGGCCAGCGGCCGCGCGATCGGGCTGGGCCGCACCGAGGGCTTCACCAAGCTGGTCTTCGACGAGGCCAGCCACCGCATCGTCGGTGCCGGCATCGTCGGCGTGCACGCCGGCGACCTGATCGCCGAGGCG
>JBQGEI010000138.1:0-3937 GCA_052039535.1 Pseudoxanthomonas sp. | reverse complement strand
AGCTCGATGCCGCTGGCCACGTCCACCGCCCAGGGCAGGGTCGCGGCGATGGCGTCGGCCACGTTGTCGGGCGTCAGCCCGCCGGCCAGCACGAACGGACGGTGCAGGCCGGTCGGCAGGCGCCGCCAGTCGAACCCCTTGCCGCTGCCTCCGGTGCCGCCACCGCCGTGGCTGTCGAACAGGAACGCCGACGCGTTCGGCCACCGTTGCTGCAGGACCTGCGCATCCCACGCAGCCTCGCCGCCCATCGGGATGGCCTTCATGTAGGGCACCCGGAATGCACGGCAGAACGCGTCGTCCTCCTCGCCGTGGAACTGGAGCAGCGCCGGCCGGATCTGCCGGACCACCTCGCGCACTTCCTCGGCGGTGTTGTCGCGGAACAGGGCCACGGCGCTGACCATTGGCGCCAGCGCCAGCCGCAGCTGGCGGGCCGCAGCCGGCGACACCTGGCGCGGGCTGCCGGCGGCGAAGATGAAGCCCACCGCGTCCGCCCCCAGTTCGCCGGCCAGGCGCACGTCCCCGGGACGGGTCATGCCACAGAACTTGATGCGGGTGCGGTAAAGCGTTCGGCTCACAGGGTCACCTCGTCCGGGAGCCCCCACTCGGGGGGGTACAGGGGATGCAGGAAGACCAGGCCCTGGGGCGGTGCCGTCGGTCCGGCCACGGTGCGGTCGCGCCCTGCGAGCAGGCGGCCGATCCAGGCCTCGTCCCGCGCGCCCGTCCCCACCTCCAGCAGCGAACCGACGATGTTGCGGACCATGTGGTGCAGGAAGGCATTGGCCTGCACTTCGATGGAGACGGTCTCGCCGCTGCGGTGGACATGGATGTCCTGCAGGTTGCGGCGGGCATGCGGCGCCTGGCAGTGCACGGTGCGGAACGCGCTGAAGTCGTTCTCGCCCAGCAGCACCTGCGCGGCGCGATGCATGGCCCCGGCATCCAGCGGACGCCGCTCCCAGGCCATCGTGCCTCTGTACAGCGCCGGCCGTACCGGACGATTGACCAGGGAGTAGCGGTAGCGTCGGGCGCGTGCGGAGAAGCGGGCGTGAAAGCTGTCCTCCACCGGTACGCACCAGCGTACGCAGACACTGCCCGGCAGCCGGCCGGTGACGCCCAGCGTCCACGCGCGCGGATCGCGCGCGGCGCTGGTATCGAAATGCACCACCTGGCACTGGGCGTGCACGCCGGCATCGGTGCGGCCGGCGCAGCTGACGGTGATGGCCTGGTCGGCCACCGAGGACAGCGCACGCTCGAGCGCCGCCTGTACGGTGGGCGGCCCGCCAGGGCCCAGGCCCTGCCAGCCCTGGAAACCACCTCCGTCGTACTCGACTCCCAGCGCGTAGCGCATCGGCTCAGCCGATGTCGCGAAGCAGCTGCGCGGCCTCGTCGCGCGCGGCCGGATCCTGCCCGGCCACGACCTCGCGCAGCAGGGTGCGCGCGGTTTCCACGTCACCCAGGTCCAGGTAGGCCACGGCCAGTTCCAGCCGCTCGCGGCCGGCCGGCGAGGGATTGATCGCGGTGAACCCGGGCGCATCACCGGCGTGCCAGGCCGGCGCGGTCTCGCGTGGCGGCGGGTCGATCACGTCCGGTTCCGGCGCGTAGGGGGCCTGGACCCCGGAGCCTGCCGTATCGATGGGCTCGTCCCATTCCGGTGCCGGCTCGTCCGGCACCTGCGCCGGCGACGGTGGATCCGCCACGGCGACCGGTTCCGGCTGCACCGCCTGGGCAGGAACGGCCGCAGTGAGCGACGCCGCGTCGAAACCACGCCCGCGCGCGACCGGAATCGGCAATGGCTTGGGCCGCCGCGCCACCCACCACGCCCCTGCGGCGGCCGCGGCTACCAGGAGCAGCAGCAGCGGCCACAACCACCCGGCACTGCCACTGCCCGCACCGGCCTGCGACTGTGCCAGGCGCTGCTGGGCAGCCGCCAGCTCGCTGTCCTTCAGTTCGATCAGCTGCATCTGCTGCTGCTGCAGCTTTTCCAGTTCTTCGACCCGGCCGCGGAGCTCCTGCAGTTCCGAATCGCGGGTGGCCAGATCTTCCTGCGCCTGGCGCAGTTGTTCGTTTGCCAGCATGTCGCCCTCGCCACCACTGCCCAGTCCGGAAGTCGCCGCCTGCGTGCCCTCGGCCGCGGCGGCCGGTGCGATCTCGAGCCGCGCCCCGCCGACAGTCGCCGCGGAGGATGCCGGGGCCGGCGTCGGCGGAGCCGTGCCGGACGGTGCGGCCTCCGCATCGTCGGCACTGGCCAGTGCCGGCTGCGGTACCGGCCGGGAAAGCTGTCGCCACTGCGCGGTCTGTTCGCGCACCAGGGCCGTGGCACTGGCGGCATCGGCGAAGTCCTCCGCGGACGGCATGCGCAGCTCGGCACCGGCGCGCACGCGGTGGATGTTGCCGCCGATGAACGCCTCGGGGTTGGCCCGCAGCAGCGCGACCATCGCCTGCTCACGGGTGTAGCTGCCCCGCTCCATGCCGGCCACTACCTGGGACAGCGTCTGCCCACGCTCGACCCGCACCGGCATGTCGCCGGGAATCGCCGCAGGAACCGGATCCGGCGCCGGTGCGCCGGCCGGCATGGCCGGGGTCGCCGCGGTGGACGGTGTCGCGGCCGGCGACTGCGCGGGCGGAAGCGCGGCCGGCTCGGGATCGCGCACGATCATGTCCGAACGCAGGCCCTGCGGCGCCTCGATCACGGGCGCGTCGATCGGCGTGGCACTGCGGGGGACATCCACCAGCGCCGAGTACTCACGCACCAGCCGGCCCTGCCCCCAGTCGACCTCGAGCAGGAACGCCACCGCCGGCACATCGACCGGCGCCGCGCTGGTCACCCGTACCACCGCCCTGCCCTGCGCATCGGCGGTGATCTCGAACTGGAGGTCGCGGACCAGCCCCGCCGGCGGCTGCAGGCCGACCCGGGCGAAGGTTTCCGGCGAGGCCAGCCTCACCCGCGCATTTTCCAGTTCGCCCGGCTGGTTGGAGATAACCGGGATTTCGGCCAGCAGCGGCTGGCCGGGACCGGACAGCACCCGGATCTGGCCCAGGCCCAGCGCAAGCGCGCTGCCGCTGGCCAGCAGCAGGGCCAGGGCCATCAGCCATTGCAGCGGGCGCACGGCGCCCCGTCCCCTCGTTTCCATGGCGCGAACTATAGCGGGTTCACGGTTCCGGCCGCAGCGCCTGCGGGTCCCGGATGCGGCCTGCGGCCTTCTCCGGGCTACATCGGGGCCGACGCCAGCCGTCGTAGCCCGGATATAAGCGCAAGCGCATCCGGGGGCCGCGACGCAAGGCCTGTGCGAGCTCGTGACATCGCGGGAACCCGGATGCAGCCTGCGGCCCTATCCAGGGTCGACGCCAGCCGCAGCCCGGATAGGCGCCGCACATCCGGGGGCCGCAAAAAGGAAAAGCCGGGGCGAAGGCCCCGGCTTCCGGCATGCGCCGACAGGGCGCCGCAGGGCCGTCCGTCCGCTCAGCCCCCGCTGGCGACCAGTTCCGCCAGCTGCACGGCATTGAGAGCAGCACCCTTGCGGATGTTGTCCGAGACGATCCACAGGTTGAGGCCGCGCGGATGGGAGATGTCCTCGCGGATCCGGCCCACGTAGACCGGGTCGTTGCCGGAGGCGTGGGTCACCGGGGTCGGGTAGCCACCGGCCTTGCGCTCGTCCACCACTTCCACGCCCGGCGAACGCTCCAGCAGCTCGCGCGCCGCCGCGGCGGTGACCTTCTCCCGGGTCTCGATCGCCACGGCTTCGGAATGGCCGTAGAACACCGGCACGCGCACCGCGGTCGGGTTCACCTGGATGCTCTCGTCGCCGAGGATCTTGCGCGTCTCCCAGACCAGCTTCATCTCCTCCTTGGTGAAGCCGTTGTCCAGGAAGTCGTCGATGTGCGGGATCAGGTTGAACGCGATCTGCACCGGGAAGCGCTGCGGGTCGGCGTCCTGGAAGTT
>JBQGEI010000137.1:0-9812 GCA_052039535.1 Pseudoxanthomonas sp. | reverse complement strand
ACGATGGCGCGGCTGCGGTCGCAACCGCGCAGCTCCACCCCGCGATCGCGCAGTTCGCGCGCGGCGCGCGGCAGGAACGAGCCGGCCACGTCGGCGTGGACCAGCAGCGTCTCCAGCGAGTTGCACGCGGCCGGACGCGAGACCTTGCCGTCCACCAGCAGGTCCATGGCCAGGCCCAGGTCGGCCGGCGCGTCCACGTACTGGTGGCAGACGCCCTTGTAGTGCTTGATCACCGGCACCCGCGCGTGCTCGGCGACGAAGCGGATCAGGCCTTCGCCACCGCGCGGGATCACCAGGTCGACGATGTCGTTGAGCTGGATCAGCTCCAGGATGGTCTCGCGCCGCAGGTCCTCGACCAGGGTCACCACCGCCTCCGGCAGCCCGGCCTCGCGCAGCGCGCGCTTGAGCGAGGCGGCGATGGCGGTGTTGGAGTGGATCGCCTCCGACCCACCGCGCAGGATCACCGCGTTGCCCGCTTTCAGGCACAGCGCGGCGGCATCGGCGGTCACGTTGGGGCGTGCCTCGTAGATCATCGCGATCACGCCCAGCGGCACGCGCACGCGCTCGACATGGATGCCGTTGGGCCGGTCGTAGGCGCGGGTGACCTGGGCTACCGGGTCCGGCAGCGCGGCCACCTCGCGCAGCGCGCCGGCCACGCCCTGCAGGCGCTTCCCATCCAGGCGCAGGCGGTCCTGCATGGCGCTGCCCACGCCCTTGGCGGCCGCCGCGGCGATGTCGCGGGCGTTGGCCTCGAGGATCGGGCCGGCATCGGCTTCCAGTGCGTCGGCCATCGCGCGCAGCAGCGCGTCCTTGCCTTCGGTGGAAAGCTGGGCGATGGCCAGAGCGGCCTCGCGTGCCTGCAGTGCCTGGGTCCTGATGTCGGTCATGGTCGAGCCCCTGCGTATGGAGTGGAATCAGTTGCCGCGGCCGCACCGGACCGGGGGTGGCGGCTCAGGACTGCAGCAGCACCAGGTCGTCGCGATGGATCACGTTGCCGCCGTAGTTGTAGCCGAGCAGCGGCTCGATGTCGCGCGTGTGGCGGCCGGCGATGCGCGCCACGTCCACCGCCGAGTACTGGCTGATGCCGCGGGCGATGCGGCGCTCACCGCCCGGCTCGCGCACCAGTACCTCGACCATGTCGCCCCGGCGGAACTCGCCCCCGGCCGCGAGCACGCCGCCAGGCAGCAGCGAGGCACCCTTGCCGGCCAACGCGCCCGCGGCGCCAGCGTCGACCACGATCGCCGCGCCGCGCTCCACCGGCGCATGCCGCAGCCAGTACTTTCGTGCGGCGATGCGGCTGCGCCCGGCGCGCACCACGGTGCCGTGCAGGCGGCCGTGCACCAGCTCGCGCACCACCTCGGGACGGCGGCCGTTGAACAGCACCGTGTCGATGCCGGCCGCGCCGGCCTTGGCCGCCGCCTCCAGCTTGGGGCGCATGCCGCCGGTGCCGGCCGCGCTGCCGCTGCCGCCGGCCATCGCCAGCACCTCGGCGGTCAGCTCCGCCACCTCCGGCACCAGCCGCGCGTCCGGGTGGGTGCGCGGATTGGCGTCGTACAACCCATCGATGTCGGTGGCGATGAAGAGCACGTCGGCGTCGATCAGCGCAGCCACGATCGCGGCCAGGTTGTCGTTGTCGCCCAGCTTGAGCTCGTCCACCGAGACGGTGTCGTTCTCGTTGACCACCGGCAGTGCGCCCAGCGCCAGCAGCTCCTTGAGCGTGGCGCGGGCATTGAGGTAGCGACGGCGGTTGCGCAGGTCGTCATGGGTCAGCAGCACCTGTGCGACCGGCCGCTCGAAGAAGCGTTGCCACAGTTCGATCAGCCGCGCCTGGCCCAGCGCGGCCAGCGCCTGGCGCTGGGCCATCGCGCCGCCAGCCTCGGCCGCCCGCGGCAGGATCGCGCGGCCGGCAGCGACCGCGCCGGAGGAGACGATCACCACCTCGCGTCCGGACTGCACCGCGGCGGATACGAACTGCGCCAGTCCCAGCGCGAAGCGCGGCGACAGGCCACCGCCATCGGCGGCCAGCAGGCTGCTGCCGACCTTGAGCACGGCGCGTCGCCACTGCGGCAAGGGTTGCAGGCCTGGAACGGGGGAATCGGCGTCCATGCGCTCAGCGGCCACTGCGGTCGGCGAGCTTCCACTCGCGCACGGTCAGGGCGGAGTTGCCGGTGACCGCCAGCGGATCGGTGGCGGCCAGTGCCTGCGCCCGGGCCAGGTCGTCCAGGCCCTGCAGCACGTAGGCGCCACCGCTGCCATCCCCGAAGCCGCCGGAGCTTGCCAGCAACCCCCGTGCGTGCAGGTCCTCCAGCCAGTCCAGGTGCGGCCCCACCACCGCCGGGTCGAAGTGCGGATGGCGCATGGCGATGACGAGATAGTGCTTCATGGTGCGTCCTTCCTGTCTGCAATCCGTGGCTGCACTTGCAAGCGGGGCAAGCCGTCCCGACACCGCGCCGCGGCCTAGCCCAGGGCGTCCCAGCGTGCCTGCAGCTGCGCCAGGCGCAGGTCGGCGGCCGCTCCCGGCGAGGTGCGCGCGGCCAGGCTGCCTTCCGGCGTACGCCCCTGACCGGCACTGTCCGCACCGGCGGCGGCGGCCCTGTAGGCCTCGCGGAACGGGACCCCGGCAATGGCCGCCTCGACCGCCACGTCGGTGGCATACATGCCCGAGTCGATCGCCGCGCGCAGGCCGGCCTCGCGCCATTCCAGGTTGGCCAGCAGTGCCGGCAGCAGCTCCAGTGCCGCCAGTCCGCGGCCGAAGCCGTGGAAGATCGCTCCCTTGGAAGACTGCAGGTCGCGGTGGTAGCCGGACGGCAGCGACAGCAGCTGCTCGATCTCGGTCCGAGAAGCGGCCACGCTGGCGTGGGTGGCGCGCATCAGCTCGATGACATCCGGGTTGCGCTTGTTGGGCATGATCGAACTGCCGGTGGTGTACTGCGGCGGCAGCGTGACGAAGCCGTACTCGGCGCTGGTGAACAGCGACAGGTCCCAGGCGATGCGGCGCAGGTCCAGCGTGGCGCTGCCCAGCGCCTCCAGCGCGGCCAGCTCGAACTTGCCGCGGGACAACTGCGCGTAGATGGGCGACACCTGCATCCGGGCGAAGCCCAGCGCTGTGGTGGTATGGCCGCGGTCCAGCGGCAGGTTCACCCCGTAGCCGGCCGCGGTGCCCAGTGGATTGCAGTCCACCAGCTTGAGGGTGTCGCTGGCGCGGATGGCGTCATCGATGAAGGCCTCCGCCCAGCCGGCCCACCACATGCCGGCCGAGGACACGACGGCGCGCTGGATGTGGGTATAGCCGGGAATCGGCAGGTCCTTCTCGGCGCCGGCGCGATCCAGCGCTACCCGCGCCACCTCGCGCGACAGCTGCGCGACCCGCGCCAGCTTCTCCTTCAGCCACAGCCGGGTGGCCACCAGGATCTGGTCGTTGCGGCTGCGGCCGGTGTGGATCCTGCGGCCGGCATCGCCCAGGCGTTCGGTCAGGCGCGCCTCGATCGCCGAATGGCAGTCCTCGTAGCGCTCGTCAAGCACGAAGGCGCCGCTGCGGAAATCGTCGGCGAGGATCGCCAGCTCGCGCTTGAGGCCGTCGAGCTCGTCGGCGGTGAGGATGCCGATGTGCCGCAGGCCTTCCGCGTGCGCGGTACTGGCGGCGATGTCGTGCAGGAAGAACTCGCGATCCAGGATCACGTCGTCGCCGGCGAGGAAGGCCTGGATCTTCGCGTCCACTGCCACGCCGGGCTTCTGCCAGAGCAGCTCAGCCATGGGTCGTCTCCGGGTTGAACGCCGGGATCGCGGCCAGTTCGGGCAGCCCCAGCGCAATGTTGATGTTCTGCATGGCCTGGGTGGCCGCGCCCTTGAGCAGGTTGTCCTCGGTGGCCACGACCACCAGGCGCTTGCCGCCCGGGGCGACGGTGAAGCCGCCGATCTCCACGCCGTGGCGGCCGGCGATGCGGCTGACCCACGGCGCCTGCTCGACCACCTGCACCAGTGGTTCGCCCGCATAGCGCTGCTGGTAGCGGGCCCGCACCCACTCGACCTTGACCGGCTCGCGCAGCCACATGTTCACGGTCATGGTGATGCCCCGGAAATGCGGTGCCACGTGCGGCATGAACTCCACCGGCACGTGCAGCTGGGAGGACACTTCCCGCTCGTGGATATGGTCGGCCAGCGCGTAGGGCATCAGGTTGTCGCGCAACAGTTCGACGTTGTTCTTGTCCGAGGGCGTGGTGCCGGCGCCCGAGTACCCCGACACGCCGAAGCACTGCGGCGGCCCGGCCAGGTATTCGAGCATCGGCCAGATCGCCAGTTGCATCGCGGTGGCGTAGCAGCCCGGATTGCTGATGCGCCTCTGCCCGCTGTAGCGGCCGCGGGTGATCTCCGGCAGGCCGTAGTACCAGGCCGGGTCGAAGCGGTAATCGGCCGAGAGGTCCACGACCAGGGTCTGCGGGGCGGTCGCGTCGATCGCCTCGACGAAGGGCGCGCACTTGCCGTTGGGCAGCGCCATCACCACCACGTCGGCGCCCTTGGCGGCCACCGCCGCCGGATCGAGGCTCTCGAAGCGCAGCTCGCCGGCAAAGGCATCGTTGTGGTCGGCCACCCGCTGGCCGTCCAGTTCGCGCGAGGACACGAAGGACAGCTCGAGCCGCGGATGATTGGCGACCAGGCGGATCAGCTCGGCGCCGGTATGGCCGCGGGCCCCGACGATGCCGATGGAGTAGGTGCTCATGGATGTGCGTCCAGTCGGAACTGCAGGTGGCTGCGCACCGCCGGCCATTCCGTATCGATGATGGAGAACACGACGGTGTCGCGCAGGCTGCCGTCGGCATGTCGCTTGCAGTTGCGCAGGATGCCATCCTGCTTCGCGCCCAGGCGCGCGATGGCCTGGCGCGACCGCGGGTTGAACCAGCTGGTCTCGAAAAACACCGAGGCGCAGCCCAGCGTCTCGAAGGCGTACCGCAGCAGCATCAGCTTGCACTCGGTGTTCACCCCGGTGCGCTGGACCGGCGGCGCGTACCAGGTGTAGCCGATGCCCAGGCGCGGCACCTCCGGCTCCAGGCCGTAGCAGCGGGTTGCACCGACCACGGCACCGGCCGCATCGCGCACCGCGAAGGCCAGCGTCCGCCCCTGGTCCTGCGCGGACAGCGCCGCGTCCACGTAGTCCGCCATCTGTGCGGGCGCGGGGACGTTGGTGTACCAGAGCCGGTGCAGCCCGCCCTCCTCCACGACCTGGCGCAGGGCATCGGCATGGCCGGCCGCCAGCGGCTCGAGCACGGCATGGCGTCCCGCGAGTACGGGCGGCGTGCGCCAGTCCGGGGACGACGGGCCGGGCATCGTCAGCCGACCAGGGTGGGCAGGCGGGTGCCGCTGTGGTCCACGCAGCGGCCGATGCGGTCGAAGCCCTCCAGGCCGTACCAGAACACCTTCCACTTCTCCTGCTTGATGCAGCCGTCGGACTCGGCGTAATAGAAGATGTTGACCGGGTTGTGGTGGCGCGAGCGCCAGAACAGCTCGGGGGTCTCCTCGCGCATCACGTTCCACACCGCCCTGCCCAGGCCTTCGCCCTGGGCATCGTCGAGCACCGCGAACTTGTCCAGGTAGACACCCTCGGGGGTGTCGACCAGGATCACCGCCGCGCGGTAGTTCTCGCTGACGTAGGCACGCAGCAGCTGCGTGCGCTGGAAGTAGTCCGGCACCAGCTCGCGGCCGAAGCTCGATTCGATCAGCTGCTTGAGCCTCGGCTGGTCCAGCTCCGCCCACGAGTGCGCGCGCAGCACCCGCTCGCCCCGCCGCACCAAGGTGCCGGAGCCCTTGTGGGTGAACAGCTCCTTGGCCAGGTCCGCCGGCCGGGTGATGGACACCGACGACTCCAGCGGCAGCTTGTCCAGCAGATCCTTGATCTGCTCGATCTTCACCTTCATGCCGCCATGGATCCACGGCTGGGCGATCAGGTGGTCGTACTCGGTGGACAGGTTGATCGAGTCGATCACCTTGCCCTGTTCATCCAGCAAACCGCCGGTACCGGTGAGGAAGATGATCTTGTAGGGCTGCAGCTCGCGCACCAGCTCGTTGGCGGCGAAGTCGGCGTTGATGTTGAGGATCTGCCCGCCGGCGGTCTCGCCCAGGCTGGTGATCACCGGGATCGAGCCGGCCTTGAGGCTGGCCTCGATCGGCGCCAGGTTGACCCCGCGCACCTCGCCGACCAGGCCGTAGGTATCCGGGTCCAGGTACGCGGCCTCGAACACGCCGCCGGTGATGGAGGTGGCGCGCGCGCCGTTCTGCTGCAGCGCCTCGACCAGCTTCAGGTTCGATGCCTGGAACACCCGCCGCACGATCGCCAGTGCCTCCGGCGTGGTCACCCGCAGCCCGTTGACGGTCTGCTTCGGGATGCCGGCCGCCGACAGTTCCGCGTCCAGCTGCGGGCCGGCACCGTGCAACACGATCGGGGTCAGGCCCACCTCCTGCAGGAAGGTCAGCGAGGAGGTCAGGTCCTCCAACTCGTCGCGCAGCACCGCGCCGCCGACCTTCACCACCGCGAAGCGCTTGGCGTCGACCTGCGAGAAGCGCTTGAGGTACTGGCTGATCTCCTTGGCGCTGGCCATGGACGACAGCAGGCGGACGATGGTCTGGCGGGTCTGGATCTGGTTGGGGGTGGCGAGGACGTTCACGGTCTGCTGTCGAAAGAGGCGGGGCCGGCGGGCCGGCGCGGGATGGCGACGCTCAGCGCGCGCCGTTGATGATCCGGTCCACGCAGGCGGCGTAGCCGCGCAGCTGGTCCAGGGTGACGAACTCGTCGGCGGTGTGCGCTTGGGCGATGTCGCCCGGCCCGTACACCAGGGCGGTGTAGCCGCCCGCCGAGAACAGCGAGGCCTCGGTCCAGAAGTCCACCGCGTTGCCGATCGGCAGGCCCAGCGCATCGGCCACGTCGCGCGCGGCCAGGCGGCGCTCCTCGGCACGGGCGATGTCACCGGAGGGCAGGCTCGGCCCGCGGAAGGTTTCCTCGAAATGCGCCGCCGACGGTTCGGCCAAGCCGCTGAACGTGGCCAGCAGCTGCTGGATATCCATCGACGGCAAGGGGCGGAAACCGAAGCGCAGCTCGGCCTCCGGGGCGATCATGTTGGCCTTGATGCCCCCCTCGATGCGGCCGATGTTGAAGCGCAGGCCGGTCAGGCCGCCGAAGCGCGCGGGCCCCAGCGACTGCACGTGGTCCAGCGCGCGGTCGCCCCAGCGCACGGCCTGGTGTAGCGCGCTGGCGGCGGCGTCCTGGTGGCCGGAGGCATGGCCGGCGCGGCCCTTGAAGCGCATCAGGACCGAGGAGATGCCGCGGTGCGCCAGCACCGCCTCGCCCATCGTCGGCTCGGCCACCAGCACCGCCTCGTAGGGCACGCCACGCTGGAGGAAGGCGGCGATGCAGCGCGGGTCGTTGGCTTCCTCGTCGGAGGAGAACAGGAACGCGGCGTCGCCGTCGCCGGCATTGGCCGCGGCCACCAGCGCCGCCGCCGCGCCCTTGATGTCGCACACGCCCAGGCCGACAACGCGGTCGTCCAGGCGGCGCATCACGTGCGGGTCCGCGCTCCAGTGCGGTGAGTCCGGCACCGTGTCCAGGTGCACGTTGAACAGGTGCTTCGGGGTGCCGCGCACCGCGTACAGGCTGACCGCGCCGGCACCATGGTCCACTACCTGCACGTCGAACCCGGGCAGCTGCGCGCGCAGGTAGTCGAAGATCCCGCCCTGCGCGGCGATCGCTCGCGGCGGATTGCGGGTGTCGAAGGACACCAGCTTCTCCAGGTGCGCCAGGGTGGATTCAAGAAGGTCGGTCATGGCTGGGTCTTTCAGGCGGAGGTGGCAGCGGCGGACTGGTAGATCTCAGGCCGCAGGATTTCCATCAGCGTCTGCGGCCGGGCAGGCGCGCCGAAGCCGAATTGCGCATACAGGCCGTGCGCGTCGGAGGTGGCCAGCAGGAACCGTCGCAGGCCCCGCAGCTGCGGGTGGTCCATCACCGACGCGACCAGCTGCTTGCCGTAGCCGGGGCCGCGATGGACCGGCAGCACGAAGACATCGGCGAGGTAGCCGAAGGTGGCGCCGTCGGTGACGACCCGGGCGAAGGCCACCTGCCCGGCGCCCTGCAGATAGCCGCCGAAGCACAGCGACCCGGCAATCGCCTGCTCCACGGTTTGGCGCGGGATGCCACGGCTCCAGTACGCTTCCCGGGACAGGAAGCCGTGGATCAGGTCCACGTCCAGCGCGTCGCGGTCGTTACTGATGCGCAACGGCGCCATCGTCACAGCCCCTTGCCGAAGCCGATGAAACCGTCCGCGCGCGTCCAGCCTTCGCTGGCGTACAGCGCCTGGGCCGGGGCGTTGTCGACCGCGGTCGACAGTTCCAGACGCACCGCGCCGCGCGTGCGCGCATCCGCTGCGGCCCTGCGAAGCAGCGCCCGTCCCACGCCGTGGCCGCGTGCGTGAACCTCGACGAACAGGTCGTTGAGGATCTCGATCGGCGCAGTGCCTACCGAGGTGAAGGCGGGATACAGCTGGGCGAAGCCAAGTGCGCCGCCCTGTCCGTCCACCGCCAGCAACAGGTGCGAGTCGCCCCGCTCCAGGCGCTCGCGCAGGAACGCGCCGGCGCGCAGCGGGTCCGACGGCTGCCCGTAGAACACCCGGTAGCCGTCGAACAGCGCTGCCAGCGCCGGCAGGTCATCGATGCCGGCGCTGCGTACCTGGGCCTGGGCGGTGCCCGCTTCCATCTCAGCGGTTGACCTCGGCCCACAGGGTGCTGCTCATGCCGAACAGCTTGATGAATCCCTCGGCCTCCTCCACGCCCCAGTCGGCCGACTGCGCGTAGGTCGCGCCCTTGGCGTTGAGGATGTGCGGGGAGCGGATCGCCACCGCGTCGACACGGCCGCCGCGGGTCTCCAGCACCACCTCGCCGTTGACCTGGGACTGCGAGGAGGCAAGGAACGCCTCCAGGTCGGTCTTCAGCGGGTCGTGATAGAAGCCCTCGTACACCAGCTCCACCCACTTGCGCGCGACCTCCGGCTTGAAGCGGTTCTGCTGCTTGCTCAGCACCGCCTCTTCCAGCGCGCGGTGCGCGACCAGCAGCGCGGTCAGGCCCGGCGCTTCGTACACGATGCGGCCCTTCAGCCCGATCACGGTGTCGCCGGTGTACATGCCGCGGCCCACGCCGTACTGGGCGAACATGGTGTTGAGGCGGGCCAGGATCTTCGCGCCCTCCAGCGGCTTGCCGTCCAGCTCCACCGCCTCGCCCTTGGCGAACTTCAGCGTCACCTGCAGCGGCTCGACCGGCCAGGCCGAACGCGGCGCGCACAGGCCCCGGGCACCTTCGCCAGGCACTTCCCACCTGTCGATCTCGCCGCCGGACATCGTCACGCCCAGCAGGTTCTCGTTGATGGTGTAGCTCTTCTGCTTGGCCCGCACCTCGAAGCCGCGCTCTTCCAGGTACTTCTGCTCGTAGGCGCGGGTCTGGGTGTGCTCCTTCTGGATCTCGCGGATCGGGGCGACGATTCGGTACTCGCCCTGGGCCTTGACCGCCAGATCGAAGCGGACCTGGTCGTTGCCCATGCCGGTGCAGCCGTGTGCGATGGCGTTGGTGCCCAGCCCGGCGGCGCGCTCCAGCGCGGCGTCGACGATCAGGTAGCGGTCGGAGACCAGCAGCGGGTACTGGCCCTGGTAGCCCTCCCCGGCCTGCACGAACGGCTTGACGAAGCCGTTCCAGATCGCCGCGCCACCGTCCACGGTGACATGGCTGGCAACGCCCAGCTCGGCCGCGCGCTGCTCGATGAAGGCGCGCTCCTCGGCGTCCAC
>JBQGEI010000136.1:0-7584 GCA_052039535.1 Pseudoxanthomonas sp. | reverse complement strand
GGTACGCGAATCTGCGGCCCGCCTGGTGCGCTACGCCAAGGAGACCGGCACCGCGGTGTTCCTGGTCGGCCACGTGACCAAGGAGGGCGGGATCGCCGGCCCGCGCGTGCTCGAGCACATGGTCGACGCGGTGCTGTACTTCGAGGGCGAGAGCGGCAGCCGCTTCCGGGTGCTGCGCGCGTTCAAGAACCGCTTCGGCGCGGTCAACGAACTGGGCGTGTTCGCCATGGGCGAGAAGGGCCTGAAGGAAGTCCCCAATCCGTCGGCGATCTTCCTGTCCGGCAGCTCGCGCCAGCCCGGCAGCTGCGTGATGGTCACCCGCGAGGGCACCCGGCCGCTGCTGGTGGAGGTGCAGGCGCTGGTCGATGCCTCGCCGCTGTCCAATCCGCGCCGGGTGGCGGTGGGCCTGGAGCAGAACCGCCTGGCCATGCTGCTGGCGGTGTTGCACCGGCATGGCGGGGTGGCGGTCGGCGACCAGGACGTGTTCGTCAACGTCGTCGGCGGCATCCGCGTGCAGGAGACCGCGGCCGACCTGCCGGTGCTGCTGGCGGTGCTGTCCTCGCTGCGCGACCGGCCGCTGCCGGACAAGACCATCGCCTTTGGCGAGGTGGGCCTGTCCGGCGAGATCCGCCCGGTACCCAACGGCGAGGAGCGCCTGCGCGAGGCGGCCACCCACGGCTTCCGCCGGGCCATCGTGCCCAAGGCCAACGCGCCGCGCGCCGGGGCGAAGTTCAAGGACCTGGAAGTGATCGCGGTGGAGCGCCTGGCCGACGCGCTGGAACACGCCTGACCGGCAGCCCCGCGCGTCAGCGCGCCGGTGGCGGTACCGTCTGCGCCATGGCCGCCGGTCCGGCGTCCGGGGCCACCAGCCACACCCGGCCATTTCGCAGCACGGCGGCGCGCGCCGCGGGCGCCGGCCCGGACGCGATGGCACTGGCCGCGAGCGCGGCGCCGCCCTCGTCCGGCAGCACCAGTTCGCCGTCCTGGAGCTGCAGGCCGCCGTCCTCGATCAGTGCCTCCACCTGGGCCGGATCCAGGCCGACGCGCAGGCGTCCGCCGACGCCCGCGTCCAGCGTGAGCAGGCCGCCGGACGGGTCCGGTCCGGCGATGTCTTCATCCGCGTCCGTGATCCCGGCCGGCTCCGCCACGCGCACGCCGGCAGGCGGTGCCGCACCGGGCGAAATCGGGGCCAGCCCGCCGGCTTCGGTGCCGGACCCGGGCAGGTCGTGGTCGGCCATGAAGCCGGCATCGCCGGGGTCGGGGCCGGCAACGACCAGGCGGCCCACGTCCACCCGCGCGCCCGGCGCGAACAGTACGCCGGCAGCATTGACCAGGTAGACGTGGCCGTTGGCCAGCAGCCGTCCGGCGATGCGCGACGGGTTGCCGCCCAGCACGAGGTTCAGCGCCACGGCGGAGGAGGACGGCTGCACGAAGCGGACCGTGGCGTCCGCGCCGATGTCGAAGCCGCGCCATTCCAGGACAGCGCGCTGCGAGGACTGCGTCACGGTGAGGGTCGCGCCCTGGCGCGCGACCTCCGCCTTGCCGGCCACCACGCGGCCTTCCTCCGGCAGCGCGGTGCGCGCCTGCGCACAGGCCAGCGCCGCGGGCAGGGCCAGCCCGAACGCCAGCAGCGCCCGATGGCGCAGCAAGGGGCCGTGCGGCAGGGGGCGGGAACGTCGGGCATGCATCGGGTGTTCCTCGGCCGTGGCCAGGTGCCGGATCACGGAAACCGCCGGCGCAGGTTGAACCATAGTTGCGGCGCGCGCCGGGTGCCATCCTGGTTGGCGCCGCCCAGCCCGCCGGGGTTGTCGCCCAGCGGCGTGCCGACGGCCAGGCCCGCGGCCAGGGTGCGATGGGTCCAGCGCAGGCCGAGGCCAGCGGCCGCCAGCTCGTAGCGGTTGGTGGCCCACGGGTCCCAGGGATCCTGGCGCTGGCGGATGCTGCCGCCATCGGCGAACAGGTAGCCATCCAGCTCGCCGCCCCACGGTGCGGCGACCAGCCGGTGGAGCTCGAGCTGCAGCACCGCGCCGCTGTCGCCGGCCGCCTCGTTGACCGGATAGCCGCGCACGCCGCCCGGTCCGCCGAGGACGAACTGCTGCGATGAATCGAGGTTGCGGCTGGACCATTGGCCATTGAGGCGTGCCCTCAGGTACCAGTCCGGATGCAGCCAGCGGTCGTGCCGCAGCTCGAGCCGGGCCAGGGTGTAGCGGCCATGCACGCCGTCGCCCTGCGCGTCGGCCAGCCAGTCGGCGGGCAGGTCCAGCGAGGCGCGTCCACGGACGATGTCCAGGATCCAGGCGCTCTGCGCGCCGCGTGCGTTGGCGTGCAGCGCATCTCCGGCCAGGCTCAGCGCCAGGTCCCGCAGCCGCCGCCGGCGCAGCTCCTCGCCCAGGCTGGCATCCTCCTGCCGGCGGTGCGCCCAGGCCAGCTCCAGCTCCAGGTTCGACGCCTCGCTGCGTCGCAGCGGGTAGGCGAGCCCGGCGCGACGCAGGCGCGAGGTGCCGCGCGCCTCCAGCATCTGGAATTCCTTGCCCAGGCTGTAGTCCATCGCGGTGTAGCCGAGGTTGCCGCGCAGCCCGCCCGCACCGAGCGGAAAGGTGTAGCTGGCGCCGCCGTACTCCAGGTCCGCACCGCGCATGAAGGTGGCCGCCAGCTGGTCGCCGTGGCCGCCGGGATTGTCCAGGGCGACCCGGGCCATGGCCTGGGCGCGTCCGGTGTAGCGGCTGCCGTCGTTGCCGATGGCGACGCTGCCGGTGACCCGCGGCGCGTCGTCCACCTGCAGGATCAGGTCGGTGGTGCCGGGCGCCTGTCCGGCCTGCAGCACGCCCTCGGCTCGGATGCCGGGAAGGTCGTTGGCCAGCAGCAGGCCGCGCTCCAGCGTGGCCTGCGAGTACGGCTCGCCGGCGCGCAGGCCGCGGCTGGCGACCCGCGCGACGAAGTCCGCGTGCGCGCGCCGCCCGTCGTCGAGGACACCGAGGCGGCCGAAGCGGCCTTCCAGCACCTGTATCCGGACCACGCCGCCGGTGATGTCCTGTTCGGGCAGGTCCGCGCGCGCGAACCAGCCGTGCGCGCGGTAGGTGGCCACCACCCGCCGCAGCGCGGCCTGCAGGTCGGCGAAACCGATCGGGCGCCCGCGCCATGGCGCCAGCGCCGCCTGCAGGGTGCCCTCCGGCAGCAGGCTGACACCGTCGAGCTGGAATCCGGTGACCTCGAAGCGCGGGCCGTCGGCGGATGACGCGGCGCCGTCCGGGGGCGCGACGGGCGGTGGCGCCGCAGGTACGGGCGCAAGCGTCCGCTCGGCCTGCCGCTGCAGCTGGCCCGCATCCGGCGGTGGCCCGGCCATGGCCGGCAGCGTCGCCGACAGCAGGCAGGCCAGCACAGGCCCGCGGAGGCATCTCCGCGTCCACCCCGCCGGTTGCAACGGACCGCGCGCCACCCCTGGCATCGTCGATCAGGGCCTGGCCAGCACCAGTTCCAGCACGAACTTGCTGCCGAAGAACGCAAGCAGCAGCAGCGCCATCGCCGTCAGGGTCCAGTGCACGGCGCGCGTGCCGCGCCAGCCGTAGCGCCAGCGGCCCAGCAGCAGGCCGCCGAAGACCAGCCAGGACAGCATGCTCAGCACGCTCTTGTGCACCAGGTGCTGGGACAGGAAATCCTCCACGAACAGCACGCCGGTCAGCAGGGTGAGGGTGAGCAGGCCGAAGCCCACGGTGATCGTGCGGAACAGCAGGCTCTCCAGCTCGGTCAGCGGTGGCAGCGCCCGCAGCCAGGCGCTGAAGGCCCGCCGGCGCAGCGCGCGTTCCTGGACCCACAGCATCAGTGCCAGCAGCGCGGCGATGGCCAGGGTCGCGTAGGCCAGCAGGGCCAGCCAGGCATGCAGCTGCAGGCGCCAGTCCAGCACCGGCGAGACCGCCGGCCCCCTCAGGTGGCAGGCCACCAGCAGCAGGGCGGCCAGCGGGAAGGCGACCACCCCGAGCGCGGCCATGCGCCCGCGCGCACCCACCAGCATGGTCATCGCCGCCATGCCCAGGGTCACCAGCGACAGGGCGGAGAAGAAATGCATGTCCGGGCCGCCGGCGGTACGCCAGGCCACCGCCAGGTGGTAGCCGGCATGCAGCAGGACCGCCGGCACCGCCGCCGCGAGCCAGCCGCGGCCCGGTTGCCGGTCGCCCTGGCCCAGGTCCCGGAACAGCAGGCCGGCGGCGGCCAGGTAGGCGATTGCGGCGATGAGAACGATTGTCATCGTCCGAGTGTCGCATAGCGTCGCGGCGAACCGGAATGCCATGGGTCACGCCGGCCGCTGCCGGCGTGGCTGCCGGCGCCGCGGATCAGTGGTCGCCGCCGACCGGGCGCGCGCCCTTGGCGGTGAACGGCGGACGCGCGAACCAGACGAACGCGATCACCACCAGGAAGATGATCCCGAGCAGGTGGAAGATCTCGTTGAAGCCGATCTGCGCCGCCTGCTGGCTGATCTGCTGGTTCAGCACCAGCGCGCCACGGGCCAGGTCGCCCTGGCCGAGCTGGGTGGCCAGCGCGCGCACGCCGTCATCGGTGGCCGGCAGGTGCTCGGTCAGCCGCGCATGGTGGATGGTGCTGCGCTGGTTCCAGGCCCAGGTGGTCAGCGAGGCGGCGAAGCTGCCACCCAGCGTGCGCACGAAGGTGGCAAGGCCCGAGCCGGCGGCGATCTCGTGCGGCTCCAGGTCCGACAGCAGGATGGTCAGCACCGGCATGAAGAACAGCGCCACGCCCAGTCCCTGGACCAGCTGGATCATCGCCACCCGGTGGAAGTCCACGTCGAGGTTGAAGCCGGCCCGCAGGAAGCTGGTGAAGGCCATCACCATGAAGGCCAGGCTGGCCAGCATGCGAAGGTCGAAGCGGGTCGCGTACCTGCCCACCAGCGGGGTCAGCAGCACCGGCAGGATGCCGATCGGCGCGGTGGCGAAACCGGCCCATATCGCCGTGTAGCCCATGTTCCGCTGTAGCCACAGCGGCACCATCAGGCCGATGGCGAAGAACGCGGCGTAGGCGGTGACCATTGCCAGGGTGCCGGCGGCGAAGTTGCGGTGGCGGAACAGGCGCAGGTCGACGATCGGGTCCTTCTCGGTGAGCTCCCAGATCACGAACACCGCCAGGGCGACCACCGCGACGATGGTCAGCACCACGATCTCGGTGGACTGGAACCAGTCCTTCTCGTTGCCCAGGTCCAGCATGATCTGCAGCGCACCCACGCCCAGCACCAGGGTGGCCAGGCCGATGTAGTCCATCTTCGGCTTCTCGGTGCGCTCGGGCCGGCCGCGCATCTGCGAGCCCACCACCCAGGCCGCGAACAGGCCGATGGGCACGTTGATGAAGAAGATCCACTCCCAGCTGTAGTTGTCGGTGATCCAGCCGCCGAGGATCGGGCCGGCGATCGGCGCGACCACGGTGACCATCGCCAGCAGCGCGATCGCCTGGCCGCGCTTGGCCGGCGGGTAGATCGACAGCAGCAGCGCCTGGGTCACCGGGTACATCGGGCCGCAGACGAACCCCTGCAGCGCGCGCGAGGCCACCAGCATGCCCATGCTCTGGGAGATGCCGCACAGCAGCGAGGCGACCACGAAGGCCAGGGTCGCCCACCGGAACAGCCGCACCTCGCCGAAGCGGCGGGTGAGGAACCCGGTCAGCGGCAGGGCGATCGCGTTGCTCACCGCGAAGGAGGTGATCACCCAGGTCGCCTGGTTGGCGCTGGCGCCCAGGTTGCCGGAGATGGTCGGCAGCGAGACGTTGGCGATCGTGGTGTCCAGCACCTGCATGAAGGAGGCGAGCGCCAGGCCCACCGTGGTCAGGGCCAGGTTGGGCGGGCGGAACGACGGAGCCGCGTCGGCCGCACGCGGCGCGGCGCCGGACCCGGGGGCGGTGGCGGCGGTGGAGGACATGGGGCGGGGTCCGTCAGCCGCGCGCGCGCGGCAGGTTCTGTTCGATGACCCTGGCGATCAGCGCGTTGGCCTCGTCCAGCTGGCTGCGGTAGACGGCGGTGGCCAGGCGCGGCTCGCCGGCCGGACGCGGCTGTGCCAGCACCTGGCCGCCGGCGTCGCGCACGTCCACGTCCACGTGCATGCTCAGGCCCAGGCGCAGGGGATGGGCGGCCAGCTGCTGCGGATCCAGCTCGATCCGAACCGGCACGCGCTGCACGATCTTGATCCAGTTGCCGGAGGCGTTCTGCGCCGGCAGCAGCGAAAACGCGCTGCCGGTGCCCAGGCCCAGGCTGGCGACCGTGCCGTGGTAGCGCACGCCGCCGCCGTACAGGTCCGCCCCGACCTCGACCGGCTGGCCAATGCGCATGCGCGCCAGCTGGGTTTCCTTGAAGTTGGCCTCGACCCACATCTGCTCCATCGGCACCACCGTCATCAGCGTGGCGCCCGGCTGCACCCGCTGCCCCAGCTGCACCTGGCGGCGGGCGAGATAGCCGGAGACCGGGGCGATGATCGCGGTCCGCTGCAGCGCCAGGTACGCCTGGCGCAGCTGCGAGGCCGCGGCCTGCACCTGCGGCTGTTCCTGCACGGTGGTGGCGTCGACCAGGGCGCGGTTGCGCTGCAGGTTGCCCTGGGCGCTGCCCAGCGCCGCCTCGGCGGCGGCCAGCACGTCGCGGGAGTGGGCCAGTTCCTCGCGCGAGATCGCGCCGCTGGCGACCAGGCCCTCGCGGCGCTTCACGTCCGCGCGGGCCTGCTCGACCGCGACCTGCCGGGCGCGGGCCTCGGCCTGGGCGGCGTCGGCGCTGGAGAAGTAGCCGCGCACCTGGCGCACGGTCGCGGCCAGGTTGGCCACGGCCTGGTCATAGGCGACCTGGGCATCGTTGGGGTCCAGCCGCACCAGCACGTCGCCGGCCTCGACCCGGTCGCCGTCGTCGACCTCGATGCCGACCACGGTGCCCATGGTCTGCGGCACCACGCTGACGACATTGCCCTGGGCATAGGCGTCATCGGTGGCTTCATGCCAGCGGGCGTAGAGCAGGTACCAGGCCAGCCAGCCGGCGCCGGCCAGGACCACGACCAGCAGCAGGATCTTCAGGGCGCGCCGGCGCCTGCCAGGGGAGGCCGGACCGGCCGGCGCGGTCGCTTGCGGTGGGGTTTCGGTGGTCATGGGCGTGGGGAGCTTCAGCGTGTGGGGGTGGAAACGGTGGAAACGGTGGCCGGCGGGGCGAGATCCAGGCCGCCGCCGAGCGCGTGGTCGAGGTCGACCGTGGCCAGGTAGCGCTGCGCGCGCAGGGCGGCCAGCTGCTGTTCGAGCTGCAGCAGCGGGCGTTGCGCGGACAGCACCTCGAGCTGGCTGCCGATGCCGGCCCGGTAACGGCTGCCGGCCAGCTCCAGCGCGGCGGCGGCGGCGGCGCGCGCCTCCTGCAGCGCGCGCTCCTGCGCATCGAACGAGCGGATCGCCTGGACCGCGTCGGTCACCTCGTGCAGGGCATCGACCACGCCCTGGTTGTAGGCGGCCACGGCCAGGTCGTAGTCGGCGTCGTGCGCGTCGAGCCGATTGCGGCGGGCGCCGGCGTCGAAGATCGGCAGGCTGATCGCCGGGCCGCCGAAGCCGAGCACGGCGTCGCTGCCG
>JBQGEI010000135.1:0-2410 GCA_052039535.1 Pseudoxanthomonas sp. | reverse complement strand
GGCGATGCGGGCGCGCCACGTCGGGCGCCACGCGTACAGCCCCGCGCCCAGCGCCAGTGGAAACAGCAGCAGCGCGAACCAGAACAGCGGGGTGAGCGACATGCCCCTCTCCATGGGGCGCGGCCTCGGCCGCGATGGCGGGTTGTAGCCAGCGCCGGTTGCCGCCAGGCCCGGGCGAGGTGCGCGCAGGCGGACGCTGCACCGCGGAGTGGCACCTGCATGCCCCGCCGGCGCGGGGGCGACCGCGCCTGCATCGCGGTGGAGGCATGCGGCTGGCCGGGATGCATCGGAAGCGCGAGGGGCAAGGCCGCACAGTGCAACGGGACGCCGTTGCCGCCCGGGCGAGACGGGGCCTTCGCAGCCTGCATCTGGCGATGGCGCGGGGCGGTAGGGCGGCCGCGCTGCGGTGGACACCCGCGCCCGCGCACCGCCCCGCTCAGGACTGCGGATCGAATCCGAACTCGCGCAGCTCCTGCGCGCAGCGGCAGGCCCGCGCCAGGCGCGCGGCCCAGGCGACGGCCTCGGCACGCGAGGACAGCTCCAGCACGGTGAAACCGCCGGTCAGCGGCGCCTCGCTCGGATAGGCGCCCTCGCTGACCGCGCCATCGGCGTCCACCCGGACCGGCGGCACCGACGCATCGATACCGCCGCCGAACACGTACACACCGGCGGCCTTGGCCTGTTCGATCACCGCATGCGAATCGTGGACCACCGCCTCCCACTCGCCTTCGGGCACGACCATCGCGTGGGCGGGAAACGAGATCAGGTACTTGGCCATGGCCTTCTCCGCTGCGGAAGCGCGCTTGCGGGGCATCGTGCGGCGAGACGGGCGTGGCGGCAACGGGTCCCGGTGTTGCCGCACCGGGGCGCATCCGGGCAACGCAGTTCCGTAGCCCGGACAAGGCCGCAGGCCGCATCCGGGAACGGAGGCCGGCGAAGCGACGGAAACCAAAGCCGCGCACCAGACCCGGATGCGCTTCGCTTATCCGGGCTACGCCGGGCTACGCCGGTCGGCGCGGGGACATCACCCGCCGCGCGCCGGCCTCGCCCCTCAGAACCGCTCGCCCACCGGCAGGTAGCGCCAATGGCCGACCGGCATCTTTGCCAGCGACACCTTGCCGATGCGCTGCCGGCGGATCGACACCACCTTCAGGGTCAGTAGCCCGGATATGGCCGCAGGCCGCATCAGGGAACGAGGGCCGGCGACGCGGCGGAAATCCAAGCCGCGCACCGGACCCGGATGCGCTCGGCCTATCCGGGCTACCCGCAGTTCCGTAGCCCGGATAAGGCCGCAGGCCGCATCCGGGAACCGCGGCCCGCGGCGCGCCGGCCTCGCCCCTCAGAACCGCTCGCCCACCGGCAGGTAGCGCCAGTGGCCGACCGGCATCTTCGCCAGCGACACCTTGCCGATGCGCAGCCGGCGGATCGACACCACCTCCAGGCCCACCTGCGCACACATGTCCGCCAGCTGGCCCGGGCGCGGGCCCTTGAGCGCGAAGCGCAGGCGGGTCTCGTTCTGCCAGCTCACCTTGCCCGGCGGCAGCGGCCGGCCTTCGTAGGCCAGGCCATGGCACAGCCGCGACAGCCCCCACGGCTCCAGCGAGCCTTCCACCTCGACCACGAACTCCTGCTCCAGGGTCGAGAAATCCTCCACCAGCCGCCGGCGCACGCGGCCGTCCTGGCTGAGCACCAGCAGCCCGCTGGCCTCGCGCTCCAGCGGCACCAGCGAGGCCAGGCGCTGGAAATGCCGGCGCAGCAGGCGCACGCCGCTGGCATCGCCCTCCCACCGGGCCTGCGGCGTGACCAGGGCCAGCGCCGGCTCCGCAGCGGCGGCCGCATCGATGCCGGCCGGCTTGTGCAGCAGCACGGTGGCCGGTTCGATCGCCTGCAGCCGGGCGTTGGGGTCGATCTCCACCACCGCCTCGCCCACCAGGTGGCCGGGCATCTTGACCACCTCGCCATCCACCTTCACCCAGCCGCCCTCGATGTACTGCTCGGCCTCGCTGCGCGAGCACTGCGCCAGTTCGGCCACGCGCCGGGCCAGTCGGATGGGGTTGGACATGAACGGCAGGCCACGGCAGCAGGGGCGCGCAGTGTATCGTTCGCGCACCCTGGCGCCCGCGCGCCGCCGCTGCGTTCTCCCCGAGGTGCCATGAAAACTCCCGCCGGCCTGCAGGCGCTGATCGACGACGGCGTGATCGACGCGGTGCTGCGCCCGCTCAAGAGCGGCAAGGAGGCCTCGGTGTACGTGGTGCGCGCCGGCGAGGAAGTGCGCTGCGCCAAGGTCTACAAGGACATGGCCCAGCGCAGCTTCCAGCAGCGCGTGCAGTACCAGGAAGGGCGCAAGGTGCGCGGCAGCCGCGAGCAGCGCGCCATCGGCAAGGCCAGCAAGTACGGCCGCAAGCAGCAG
>JBQGEI010000134.1:0-1957 GCA_052039535.1 Pseudoxanthomonas sp. | reverse complement strand
GCTGGGACGAGGGCGTGGCGGGGATGAAGGTCGGCGGCACCCGCACCCTGATCATCCCGCCGGCACTGGGCTACGGCGCACGCGGCGCCGGTGGTGTGATCCCGCCCAACGCGACCCTGAAGTTCGAGGTCGAGCTGCTCGGCAACTGAGATCCGGGCGCCACGGCCGGCAGCGGCCACCGTGGCGCCGATACGTCGTGCGCACCGCCGCACGTCGGTGTTGCCGCCCGCGGGCGTGGGTGCAGGTGTGCAGGGCGCACCCCTTCCTGGCGCGCGGAGCCATCTGGAATTGTCGCGGCCGGTGGCCGGATCAGTCCGCCGGGACGCGGGATCCGAACACCTCTTCGAACGACTCGCCGCCGGCGATCCGTGCCAGGTCCGGGTACAGGCTGGCGGGCTGCACCAGCGGAAGCACCGCCAGCCGCGCCGCCTGGTAGCGGGCATGCATCGTCGCGCCATCGCCGGCGAAGAATTCGCCGCCGCGCACCCGCCGCCGTACCGCGCGCACCTCCTCCGCGCCGAGGTGGATGTGGCCGGGCAGGAACGGTGCGCGGTGGTCGACGGTCAGCGCCACGCCCTCGTCGAACCACGCCGGGACCTGGCGCAGGCTGCGCCAGAAGCCGACCCGGTGCTGGATCTCGGCATGCAGCCATTCGTGCGCGACCACGTCGACACTGCGGCCCTGCGGGCCGACGACAATGCAGCTGCCCCAAGGCGCGCGATGCAGGGTGGCGGTGTCGTTGGCGCCCAGCCTGCGCGCCGCCTGCGCCGACCCGGCGAACACGATGCGCGGCCGCGACGCAGGTGCACCGTAGGTCGCTTCCAGCCGGGCGGACGCGGCGGCCACCAGCGCCCGGAAGGTGCGTGCCTGCGCCCGATCCGCGTCAGCGGCGGCAAGCACGCGCGGCTGCAGCGGGCGGTACCCGCCCAGGCCCGCCAGTTCGCAGGCCAGCGCCTGGCGGCGACCGGAAGCGGCGGCCACGAGCAGCACCAGGCACAACACGGCGAGGCCGCAGGCGGTGCGTCGTCGGGACATCGCGCTCCAGGCGGGTCGGTGGCAGGGGCGGCCCATCCTACCGGGCAGGACGCGCGCTGCCGGGTGCCGGCTGGCGGCGGTACCCTGTGGCGGACCTGCGAGGAGACCGTCCATGGCCGGGAATGCCGTCTGCCGCCTGCTGGTGGCCGCCGTACTGCTTGCTTCCAGCGTGGCCGCACTGGCCACCCCGCCCGCGCAGCCGCGCCGCTACGCACTGACGGCCGACTCGCTGCGCCAGCCGGACGTGCCGCAGGGCCGGCTGGAGGGGCCGTTCGAGTTCCACAGCCGGATCATTCCGGGCACCGTGCGCCGCTACTGGATCCACGTGCCGGCCGCGTATGACGGCCGCCAGCCGGCCAACCTGCTGGTGTTCCACGACGGCCACCGCGCGACCAATCCCGACGGCTCGCTGCGGGTGCAGCACGTGATCGACAACCTGGTCCATCGCGGCCAGATCCCGCCGACCATCGGGGTGTTCGTCACGCCCGGCCATCGCGCGGCGCACTGGCCGGACGAGCTCGGTTACGCCAATCCGGACCACCGCGCGCAGGAGTACGACGCGCTGGACGACACCTACGCGCGCATGCTGGTGGACGAGCTGCTGCCGCAGGTGGCCGCACGCTACCGCCTCAGTGACGATCCGGCGCAACGGGCGATCGGCGGCACCAGCAGCGGTGCGATCGCCGCCTTCACCGTGGCCTGGCACCGGCCCGAGGCGTTCGGCAACGTGGTCAGCATGATCGGCAGCTACGTCTCCATCGGCTACCGGCCGGCGCACGAGGGCCAGCCGATGCGGCCCGGTGGCGACCTGTACCCGACCCTGGTGCGCAAAGGCCCGGTGCGCCCGCTGCGCGTGTTCCTGCAGGACGGCCGCAACGACCTGGACAACGAGCACGGCAACTGGTTCCTGGCCAACCAGCAG
>JBQGEI010000133.1:0-4460 GCA_052039535.1 Pseudoxanthomonas sp. | reverse complement strand
GCCCACCGTGCGCTCGCGGCGCAGCAGGTACAACCCGCTACCCATGATGATCACCGCGCCGGCCCAGGTGAAGCCGTCCGGCAGGGTCCGCCAGAACACCCAGTCCCAGCCGATCACCCAGACCAGCCCGGTGTACTCCAGGGGCGCGACCAGCGAGGCGTCGCCACGCATGAAGGCGGCGGTCAGGGCGATCTGGCCCAGCGCCCCGGCCAGGCCCATGCCCACGATCAGCAGCGCATCGCCGCGCTGCAGCGGCACCCAGCCGGGGATCGCCGCCAGCCCGGCGCCGATGGCCATGATCGCCAGGAACCACACCACCATCGACTGCGGGGTGTCGGTACGGGTGAGCAGGCTGACCGTCACCGCGGCGATGGCGTACGCGGTGGCCGCCAGCAGCACCATCAGCCCGGGGAAGGAGATGATGCCGTCGGTGCCCGGGCGCAGCACCACCACAACCCCGACCAGGCCGATGGCGATCGCGGTCCAGCGGCGCGGGCCGACGTGCTCGCCCAGCAGCGGCACCGACAGCGCCGCCACCAGCAGCGGGGCCACGAAGTAGATGGTGTAGGCGGTGGACAGCGGCATGTCCTTCAGCGCCAGCACGAAGCAGCCGATCATCGCCATCCCCAGCACGCCACGCAGCAGGTGCAGCGGCCAGCGCACCGGGATGATCGAGCGCGGGCCGGCGGTGGCCAGCACCCACACCAGCACGAACGGCAGCGAGGCCGCGCCACGCAGCAGGGTCACCTGCAGCGGCGGATAGCGCGCGGCCAGCAGCTTCATCGCCGCATCCATCAGCGAGAAGCAGGCGACGGCGGCGACCATCCAGGCGGCTGCAGCGAGGTTGGAACGGGGGCGGGCAGGCATGGGCGGCATTATCCGCCGGCGGCGGCCCGCGCGCCGCGGTGCCGGCCCGCCGCCTAGAATGGCGTCCACCCGCAACCAGGAGATTCCCGTGCCTTCCTTCGACATCGTGTCCGAAGTGGACACCCACGAGCTGACCAACGCGGTCGACCAGGCCAGCCGCGAGCTGACCACCCGCTTCGACTTCAAGGGCGTGGACGCGAAGTTCGCGCTGGAGGAGAACGTCATCAGCCAGTCGGCGCCGAGCGATTTCCAGCTCAAGCAGATGACCGACATCCTCAAGCAGCGCCTGACCGCGCGCAGCATCGACATCCGCTGCCTGGAGTTCGGCGACGTGGAGACCAACCTGGCCGGCGCGCGGCAGAAGGTCACGGTCAAGCAGGGCATCGAACGCGACATCGCCAAGAAGATCCAGGCGTCGCTCAAGGAGGCCAAGCTCAAGGTCGACAGCCAGATCAACGGTGACAAGCTGCGGGTCAACGGCAAGAAGCGCGACGACCTGCAGGAGGCCATCGCCGTGCTGCGCAAGGCCGACTTCGGCCTGCCGCTGCAGTTCGAGAACTTCCGTGACTGAGCCGGCCGCGGTCGACGCGCTGGGCGAGGGCCCCACCGGCCCGGACGAGGCCACGGCGCTGGCCGACACGCGCCTGTGGCTGGAAAAGGCGGTGATCGGCCTGAACCTGTGCCCCTTCGCCAAGGCGGTGTACGTCAAGGACCAGGTGCGCCTGGTGTTCAGCGATGCGACCACGCCGGAGCAGCTGGTCGAGCAGCTGGGCGAGGAGCTGCTGCGCCTGCGCGACACCCCTGCCGAGCAGACCGACACCACCCTGCTGGTGCATCCGTACGTGCTGGGCGACTTCCTGGACTACAACGACTTCCTGGACCAGGCCGACGCGCTGGTCGAGGCGCTGGAGCTGGACGGCGTGCTGCAGGTGGCCAGCTTCCACCCGGACTACCAGTTCGCCGACAGCCGCCCGGACGACATCGAGAACTACTCCAACCGTGCGCCCTACCCGACCCTGCACCTGCTGCGCGAGGACAGCGTCAGCCGCGCGGTGGAGGTGTATCCGGAAGCGGACATCATCGTCGAGCGCAATTACGCCACCCTGCGCGAGCTGGGCCACGAGGGCTGGAACGCCCTGTTCCCGCCGCGCCAGGGCGCCTGACCGCCACGCCACCGGCGCGGCCACGGCGGCCGGCGCCGCCGGCTGCACCGCCTGCACGGCACCCGCGCGAGACTGGACCGGTCGCCATCGGAGCCGCGCCATGTCCCTCGTCCCGTCGATCCATCCGTGGAACCCCGCGCCGTTGCAGGACCGGGTGGTGCTGGTCACCGGCGGCGCCCAGGGGATCGGCCGCGGCATCGCCCAGGCGGTGATCGGTGCCGGCGGCAGCGTGGCCATCGGCGACCTGGACGGTGACGCCGGGCGCGCCTGCCTGCGCGAATGGGGTACCCCGGCACGGGCCCTGTTCCGTCGCCTGGACGTGGCCAGCGAGCGCAGCACCGCCGCCTTCGTGGCCGCGGCGCTGGACCGGTTCGGCCGCATCGACGGCCTGGTCAACAACGCCGGCCTGCCCGATCCGCACGTGCCGCCGCTGGAAGTGCTGGACCTGGCCGAATGGAACCGGCGCCTGTCCAGCCTGCACGGCGCCTTCCTGTGCAGCCGCCATACCCTGCCGGCGCTGCGCCAGGCCGACGGCGGCGGTGCCATCGTCAACATCGCCTCCACCCGCGCCCACCAGTCCGAGCCGCACAGCGAGGCCTATGCCGCGGCCAAGGGCGGGCTGCTGGCCTTCACCCACGCACTGGCGCTGAGCGAAGGGCCGAAGGTCCGGGTGAACTGCATCAGCCCCGGGTGGATCGCGACCGAGGCCTGGCGCGGGCCGGCCAGCCGGCGCAGGCCGAGGCTGTCGCGGCGCGACCATGCGCAGCATCCGGCGGGCCGGGTCGGCGTGCCGGAGGACATCGCCGCGCTGGCGGTCCACCTGCTGGCACCGGCGCTGTCGGGCTTCACCACCGGACAGGAATTCATCGTCGACGGCGGCATGAGCCGGAAGATGCAGTACGCCTGACCCGGCTCAACGCACCACCGCCCCGCGCAGCACCGGCGCGCCGTCCTCCACCTCGGTCCAGGCCAGCCACGCGGCGCCGTCGGCCCATTGCAGGCGTGGCATGCCGCTGGCGCGGCCACGCGCCTGCAGGGTGGCGACCGCGGCCCGTACCGGTGCGGCGGACAGGTCCGGCCGGTAGCGCGCCAGCTGCAGCTGCTGGGTGTCGCGACCGGATTCCTCAAGCCACGCCGCCAGCAGCTGGCCGCCTCCGGCAGCCAGGGCCACCCGCCCCAGCACCCGGGGACCGCGCGCCAGGGTCACCGGCGCGGCGAAGCTGGCGCCGGCGTCGTTCGAGCGCGCCGCCCGCAGTTCCGGCTGGCCATCGGCCTCGGTGTACCAGGCCACCCACACCTGCCGGCCGTCGGCGGCCACCGCCGGGCCGTTGACCGGGCAGCCGGTGAAGTGCCAGCCATCGCGGTGCACCTCGCGCGGGGCGGTCCAGGTGCCGTCCTCCTGCAGGCGCACGATCCGGGTATCGCGGATCTCCCCGGCGTCGCGGCCGCGGTAGACCACCACCACGCCCTGCGCCGTGCGCGCCGAGCCGGTGGTGCAGCAGTCGCAGGTGGAGCCGTCCAGCGGCCACTCGGCCTGCTGGTGGCCATCGGCCGCGTGCACCGCCGCGCGCAGCATCATCGGCGCGCCGCCGGCGTGGTGGCCCGCGTGGGCCTCGTGACCGCCGGTCGCCGCGGCCGTGGCCTTCTGCCGGCTGTCCAGCCAGGCCAGGCCGAGCCGGTCCCGGCCCTGGGCCCAGAAGGTCACGAACCCGTGGTCGCCGCGGCTGCGCGGATGCACCGGCGCGGTGCGTTCCCAGCTGCGGCCGGCGTCGCCCGAGCGTGCCAGGGCGATGCCGTAGTCCATGCGCGAAGGGCCGGTGCTTTCCAGCCAGTGCGCCCACAGCGAGCCGTCGTCCAGCGCGTGGATGCGCGGGGTATCGGCCCAGTTCACGAACCAGTCGCTGCCCTGCGCCACGGTGATGGCCGGCTCCCAGCGGCCGCTGCCGGGCACCGTGGCCGCCAGCTGCAGGCGGTGGCCGGCGGTTTCCACCGGCTCGAGCCAGCTCAGCAGCAGGCGCCCGTCCGGCGCGCGCACCAGGTCCGGCTGGGCCGCGCCGGGCGGGGCCGGCAGGGCCCACGGAGCAACCACCGGCGCCGGGGCAGGCGTGGCCGCGGCCGCGCGCGGGCCGGACCCCGGCCCCGGTTCACGGCCGCAGGCGGCCAGCAGCGGCAGCAGGCACAGCGCCAGCGCCAGCGCGCGGCGCAGCCGGGGCCTGGCGATGCGGCGGGACTGGACGATCGGTTGCATGTCGGCTCCCGGCCCGGGGCGCCGGTGGGCGCGCGGGCATAGCGGCGGATGGAATCGGCTAGAACGCACGGCGCAGGACCAGTTCCCAGCTTCGCGGATCGCCGGCATAGGCCATGTCGCCGGCGAGCGCGTGGGCGATGTAGCGGCGATTGCCGAGGTTGCGCCCGCGCAGCTCGATGCCG
>JBQGEI010000132.1:0-4177 GCA_052039535.1 Pseudoxanthomonas sp. | reverse complement strand
GCCCAGCGCCTTGGCGAAGCCCAGCGCCAGGCCGGCGACCAGCCCCGGCCAGGCCAGCGGCAGGGTCACGGTGAGGAACACGCGCCACGGGGCCGCCCCGAGCGTCGCGGCGGCCTGTTCCAGGCGCCGGTCCACGTTCTCGATCGACAGCCGGATCGCGCGCACCATCAGCGGGAAACCCATCACCGCGCAGGCCAGCGCGGCGCCGGTCCAGCGGAAGGCGAGGGTGATGCCGAAAACCTCCTCGAGCCAGCGTCCGGCCGGACCCTGCTGGCCGAACACCACCAGCAGCGCGTAACCCATCACTACCGGCGGCAGGACCAGCGGCAGGTGCACCAGCGCATCCAGCAGCGACTTGCCGGGAAACCGCCGGCGCGCAAGCAGCCAGGCCACCGCCACCCCGACCGGCAGGCTGGCCGCGGCGGCCACCGCCGCGACCTTCAGGCTCAGCACGATCGCCGTGATTTCGTCCGGGGTGAAGCCCAGCACGGCCATCCCGGTCAGTCCCGCGGCTGGAAGCCGCGCCGCGCGAAGATCGCGCGCGCCTGCGGGCCGGACAGCCAGCGCACGAAGTCGTGCGCGGGCCGGCCGGCGGCGGCCGTGGCGGCGACCGGATACACGATCGGTGCGTGGCTGCCCGCCGGGAAGGCCGCCACCACGCGTACCCGCGGGTCGGCCTGCGCATCGGAGGCGTAGACCACGCCCAGTGGCGCCTCGCCGCGTGCCACCAGCATCAGCGCGGCGCGCACACTGTCCGATTCGGCCAGGCGGCCCTGCACCGCGGGCCAGTGCCCCAGCGCCTCCAGGGCCTGGCGGCCGTAACGGCCGGCCGGGACCGCGGCGGTCTGCGCGATCGCGAGGCGTCCACGGCCCAGCGCGGCGGCGACCGCGCCGGCGCTGGCAAGGTCCACCGACCTGGTCGCCGAGGCGCGCGGCGCCACCAGCACCAGGGTGTTGCCGAGCAGGTCGCGCCGGGTAGCCGGATCGATACGGCCGCGCTGCTGCAGGTAATCCATCCACGCTTCGTCGGCGGAGACGAACACCTGCGCCGGCGCGCCCTGTTCGATCTGGCGTGCCAGCGCCGAACTGGCCGCGTAGGACACGCGCACGCGGCTGCCGGTCTGCGCCTGGTACGCGGCGGCGGCCTCTTCCAGCGATTCCTGCAGGCTGGCCGCGGCGAACACCGTCAGCGGCGTGGCCTGCGCCAGCGAGGGCAGCGCCAAGGCCAGCCAGAGCAGGGCGAGCAGGCCCGGCAGCCATCCGCCACGCCGCCGCCCGATGGTCACGGCGTGCTCCCGAGCGTGGCGTCCAGCAGCTCCGCCAGGCGTGCGCCGCCGGCGCGCAGCTGCGCTTCCAGTGCGGGGAGGTGGGCGGAGAGGTAGGCGTCGTCGATCACATGCCCGCGTGGATAGACATCCGGCGCGGTCGCGATGCGGCAGGACTGCTCGACCCACGGCACCGCGAAGCCGGCCCGCGGCGGCGAGGCGAGCCCGACGCGGGCCGGCGCCGGCTGCGCGCGCAGCCGGCGCAGCCAGGCGTCCTCGTCCATCCCGCGGGTGTTGAGCATCCCGCTGTCCCACAGCGCGTGCAGGTTGGTGCCCTTGCCGCGGAAGTTGATCTGGTGGCGGTTGCCGCCGCGGTCGTGGAAGTTGCCGGCGTGCAGCGGCTGGTGCGCGTCGCCCGCCATGTGCACCACGAACTTCAGCGCCTGCAGGCGCTCGGCATCGCTGCGCCGGCGGTCGGCCAGGATCCGCGCCTGCGCCTCGAGCGCCGCGTTGACGCAGTCACCGTCGGGGCAATGCAGCTTGGCCTGGTAGCGGCACCCGGCCTCGCCGATGTTGACGTAGTGCCACGCCGCCGTGCGCCGGCCGAGGACCGGATCGGAACCACGCAGCTCGTCCGCCCAGGTGGCGATGCCGGCGAGGGTGGCGCCGGGCTCGGCTGCCAGCAGGCGGTCCAGCTCGACCCGCGCCGCGGGCGAAAGGCCGTCCTCGGCCAGGCGGGCGACCAGGCGGTGTCCGAGCGGACCCCAGGCGTGGGCCGGCAGGGCGGCGGACAGCAGGAACAGGAATGCCGGCAGCCATGCGAGGCGGCGCCGGAAGCGGGGCGTGGGGGTGGAAGCGGTGCGGGACATCATCGGCGAACTTTAACCGACTGCCCCGCACCGCCGCCTTTCCCCGCCAAGGGAAACGCAACGTCCCGCTTAGAACTTCATGACATAAGAAGCGCCGTACACCAGCGGGTCGATGTTCGCGGTGCCAAGCTTGGCGCCGTCGACCCTGACCTCGGTGTCGATGTCGGCCCAGCGCACGTCCACGCGCACCGACGCCTTCTCGCTGACCTTGAAATCCAGGCCGGCGTGGGCGGCCAGGCCGAAGGAGTCGTCGAGCTTGAGCTTGGTGCCTGCCAGTGCGCCGGTGGTGCCTTCGCTGAAGAAGGTGGTGTAGTTGACGCCCACGCCCAGCAGCGGCGAAACCTTGCCGGCGCTGTTGAAGTGGTACTGCAGGGTGATGGTCGGCGGCAGGTGCTTGGTGTCGCCGACCTTGCCCACGCCCTTGACCGCGATGTCGTGCTTGAACGGCAGCGCGCCCAGCACCTCGATGCCGAGGTTGTCCCTGACGAAATACTCGAAGGTCACGCTGGGCTTGGCATCGCTGTCGATGTCCAGCGGCAGGGTGCCGCCGGCCAGGGCGCCGTTGTCCGACCTGGGGGCAACCTGGTGCACGCCCACGCCCAGGGTCCAGTCGCCAGCGGACTGGGCCATCGCCGGGGCGGCGACGGCGGCAAGCGAGGCGGCGATCAGGGGGAGGAGCTTGTGGTTCATCGGGAACGCTCTGTCTGTTGGGTGTGGCGCAAGTCTCCGCGCACGCGGCGCGTTCCGCCTTGATTCCAGTCAAGCCGGCGCCCGGGGAGGGGCCGGGCCCGGTGCTAGAATGGCCACCCGCTTCACCAACCTTCCATCCACCACGGCCGCGCAACCCCGCGGCGTCAGGGAGTCATCCGCAATGGCGATCAAGGTAGGCATCAATGGCTTCGGCCGCATCGGCCGCAACGTGCTGCGTTCTGCCGTGCAGAACTTCGGCGGCGACATCGAGATCGTCGCGATCAACGACCTGCTCGAGCCCGACTACCTCGCCTACATGCTGAAGTACGACTCCGTGCATGGCCGCTTCGACGGCGACGTGCGGGTCGAGGGCAGCACGCTGCTGGTCAATGGCAGGAAGATCCGCCTGACCCAGGAGCGCGACCCGGCCAACCTGAAGTGGGACGAGGTCGGCGCCGAGGTGGTGATCGAGTCCACCGGCCTGTTCCTGGACAAGGCCAGCGCGCAGAAGCACCTGGATGCCGGCGCGAAGAAGGTGGTGTTGTCGGCCCCGTCCAAGGACGACACGCCGATGTTCGTGTTCGGCGTCAACCACGCCGAGTACGCCGGCCAGGCGATCGTCTCCAACGCCTCGTGCACCACCAACTGCCTGGCGCCGCTGGCCAAGGTGATCAACGACAAGTGGGGCATCAAGCGCGGCCTGATGACCACCGTGCACGCCGCCACCGCCACCCAGAAGACCGTCGACGGCCCGTCCAACAAGGACTGGCGCGGCGGCCGCGGCATCCTCGAGAACATCATCCCGTCCTCCACCGGCGCGGCCAAGGCCGTGGGCGTGGTGATCCCGGCGCTGAACAAGAAGCTGACGGGCATGAGCTTCCGCGTGCCGACCTCGGACGTGTCGGTGGTCGACCTGACCGCAGAGCTGGAGAACCCGGCCAGCTACGAGGAGATCAAGGCCGAGATCAAGGCCCAGAGCGAAGGCGCGCTGAAGGGCGTGCTGGGCTACACCGAGGACAAGGTGGTGGCCACCGATTTCCGCGGCGACACCCGCACCTCGATCTTCGACGCCGACGCCGGCATCCAGCTGGATCCGACCTTCGTCAAGCTGGTGGCGTGGTACGACAACGAGTGGGGCTACTCGAACAAGTGCCTGGAAATGGTCCGCGTGGTCGCGGGCAAGTAAGCCGCGCGATCGTTGCAACGCAAAAGGGCGCCCATGGCGCCCTTTTCATTGAGGCGCCGGTTACCGGCCCGGGCGTGGCTTGAGTTACCGTCGCCCATCGCCGGCGTCCCTGGCGATCCGGGGCCGCGGCTGGCACCGGTCGCGCGCCGACATCGACGGGGGAAGCA
>JBQGEI010000131.1:0-6309 GCA_052039535.1 Pseudoxanthomonas sp. | reverse complement strand
CGTGTTCATCGGTCAGACCGAGGCGCCGCTGACCGTGCGCCCGTACATCGCGAAGATGACCCACTCCGAACTGCTGACGATGATGATCGGCGGCATGGCGCACATCGCCGGCGGCGTGCTGGCCGCCTACGTCGGCATGCTCGGCGGCGGCGACCCGGAGCAGCAGGCGTTCTTCGCCAAGCACCTGCTCGCGGCCAGCATCATGGCCGCGCCGGCCACCCTGGTGATCGCCAAGATCCTGGTGCCGGAGACCGGCGAGCCGCTGACCCGCGGCACGGTGAAGATGGAAGTGGAGAAGACCACCGCCAACGTCATCGACGCGGCCGCCGCCGGCGCCGGCGACGGCCTGCGCCTGGCCCTGAACATCGGCGCGATGCTGCTGGCCTTCATCGCCCTGATCGCACTGGTCAACGCACCCCTGACCTGGCTGGGCGAAGTGACCGGTGTGGCTGCGATCCTGGGCCAGCCGACCAGCCTCTCCACCCTGCTGGGCTACCTGCTGGCGCCGATCGCCTGGGTCATCGGCACGCCCTGGGCCGACGCCACCACGGTCGGCTCGCTGATCGGCCAGAAGGTGGTGATCAACGAGTTCGTGGCCTACACCGAGCTGTCGCGGATCGTGAACGGCCAGGTCCCCGGCCAGGCCCTGAGCCGCGAGGGCGCGCTGATCGCGACCTACGCACTGTGCGGCTTCGCCAACTTCAGCTCGATCGCGATCCAGATCGGCGGCATCGGCGGCCTGGCGCCGGAGCGGCGCCAGGACCTGGCGCGCTTCGGCATGCGCGCGGTGCTCGGCGGCTCGATCGCCACCTTCATGACCGCCACCATCGCCGGCGTGCTGACGCATTTCAGCTGATACCGCCGCAGGCGGGCGCCCCCGCGCCCGCCGCGTCGTCCCCATTGCCCCACCCAGCAGCAGAGGTCCCCCCATGAAACCGGTCATCGTCGTCGGGTCGTTCAACGTCGACCACGTCTGGCGCTGCAACGAGTTGCCCGCCACCGGCGCCACCATCGCCGGCCAGTACATGACCGGTCCCGGCGGCAAGGGATTCAACCAGGCGGTTGCCGCTGCGCGCGCCGGCACGCCGACCACCTTCATCTGCGCGCTGGGCGATGACGCCGGTGGCGCCCTGGCCCGCGGCCTGGCCGCCAGCGATGGCATCGACCTGCGCGCCGGGGCCAGCAGCGAGCCGACCGGCACCGCCGGCATCTACGTGGATGCGCGCGGCCGCAACACCATCGTCGTCGGTGCCGGCGCCAATGGCGCGCTGGGCGCGGACCACGTCACCGCCGACCCCGCGCTGTTCCACGCCGCCGGCGTGCTGCTGGCGCAGCTGGAGTCGCCAGTGGAGGCGATCGAGGCGGCGCTCGGCGCGGCCCGCGACGCCGGCGCGACCACGGTGCTGAACCCGGCGCCGGCCAATGCCTCCACCAGCATCGGCCTGCTGCGGCTGGCGGACGTGCTGACCCCGAACGAGACCGAGTTCGCGGCCCTGCTCTCGCGCCACGTCGGCGAGCGGGTGGAGCCGGACGCGGTGGCCGCGCTGGATGGCGCCAGCCTGCACGGTTTGTGCCGCAAGCTGCTGCCGCACGGCACGGTCGTGGTGACCATGGGCTCGGTCGGCGTGTTCGTCTCGCACGCGGAGGAGCAGCTGCACGGCGATCCGCAGCCGTACTACCGCATCGGCGCCGAGGCCGTGGCCGCCAGCGACACCACCGGCGCCGGCGACGCGTTCAACGGGGCGCTGGCCGCGACCCTGGCGCGCGCGCCCGGGCAGGCGTTCTCGCACCACGTGCGCTACGCCAACCGCTTCGCCGCGCTGTCCACCGAGCGGGCCGGTGCCGCCGCGTCCATGCCGCGCGACGAAGAGGTCCAGTCCCGCTTCCCGGGCTGAGGCGCCGCCATGCGGATCGGCCCGTACTCGATCGCGCCGGCCGTGGTGCTGGCGCCGATGGCCGGCGTCACCGACAAGCCGTTCCGGCTGCTGTGCAAGCGGCTGGGCGCGGGCCTGGCGGTGTCGGAGATGACCATCTCCGATCCGCGCTTCTGGAACACGCGCAAGTCGCTGCACCGGATGGACCATGCCGGCGAACCGGATCCGGTCAGCGTGCAGATCGCCGGCACCGAGCCGGTGCAGCTGGCCGAGGCGGCGCGCTACAACGTGGACCATGGCGCGCAGCTGATCGACATCAACATGGGCTGCCCGGCCAAGAAGGTGTGCAACGCCTGGGCCGGCTCGGCGCTGATGCGCGACGAGGCCCTGGTGGCACGCATCCTGGAAGCGGTGGTGGCCGCGGTCCCGGTGCCGGTGACGCTCAAGATCCGCACCGGCTGGTGCGCCGAGGTGCGCAATGCCCCGGCGATCGCGCGCATCGCCGAGGAATCGGGCATCGCCGCGCTGGCCATCCACGGCCGCACCCGCAACCAGCACTACGCCGGCCAGGCCGAGTACGACACCATCGCCGAGGTGAAGTCGCGCCTGCGCATCCCGGTGCTGGCCAATGGCGACATCGATTCTCCGGCCAAGGCCGCCATGGTGCTGCGCCACACCGGCGCCGACGCGGTGATGGTGGGCCGCGCCGCGCAGGGCCGTCCGTGGATCTTCCGCCAGATCGCACATTACCTGGCCACCGGCGAGGAGCTGCCGGAGCCGTCCGTGCCCGAGGTGCGCGACATCCTGCTGGGGCACCTGCAGGCACTGCACGCGTTCTACGGCGAGGAACAGGGCGTGCGCATCGCCCGCAAGCACCTGGGCTGGTATGCGAAGGACCGGCCGGAAAACGCCGCCTTCCGCGCTGTGGTCAACCGCGCCCAGACCGCGCAGGCGCAGCTGGCGCTCACCGGCGAGTACTTCCAGGCCCTGGCCTCGGGGCTGGTGCCGGACATGCCCGGGGTCGCCTGATCCGGAGGGTCGGCACGCACGCGCCTCATGCGGAGGCATGACCACAGGCAGGGTGCATTCCCGCACTGGGGCAAGGCGCGCCGGTGCGCGAACCTGCAGCGGCCGGAATCCCCCGGCCCGCGGCCACCCGCCGCGCATCCCACGGGCCCAGCGCCCTGGAGGCTGTCATGTCTGCACGTATCGCCCTGTTCGCGGTCGCACTGGCCGCCGCACCCGCCGCCTTCGCCGGCAACTCCGCCTCCGTGAGCGACCTGGCGCGGGAGACCGGCGTCAGCGAGCGCCACATCCGCATGGTCGCCGGCGCACGCACGCCCTATCCGGAATACCGCATCGTCTATGACCGCGTGGAGCGCTCGCTCAAGGCCGCCCTCGGCGACGCCGGCTACGCGCGCCTGCTCCAGGGCGACGTGGCCAGCGCCGTGCGCCTGCAGCGCGGGCATGCCGCCACGCGCGCCGTCGCCAGCCGCGTCGGCGCGCCGCAGCGCGAGGTGCTGCGCTACGAGGGCTGACCGCCCGCCGCGGCCCCTGCCGCGGCCGGCCTGGGCGCCGCCGTGTCCCCCGGCGGCGGCGCCTGCCAGATCCGGCGCCACATCGCGCCCAGCTGCCGCCGCGCGTGCATCGGCGCCCGCAGCTGCTCGGGCGCGATCGCCTGCCAGCGGCCGCTGCCATCGCGCGCGGCCACCGCGAACACGAACGTGTAGGTCGGCTCGGCGCCCATGCGCAGGTCGCTCAGCTCCAGCCGGCCCTCGTGCTCGCGCGCCTTCATGAAGCCGTGGTTGAACCAGGCCAGGCGCTGCACCGCCGGGATGGCCGCCGCCTCGCCCAGGGCCTGGGTATTGGACGGGTGGCCGCGGAACACCATCGGCCCCTGGTCGGCGACCAATGAGTATTCGCCTTCGACGAAACCGCCCGGGGTCATCGCCACCACCCGCCACAGCAGGGTGTTGAACGGCATCGGCACCGAGAAGCGCGGCGCGTCGCCCAGGCCCATGGCCGCCAGGCTGCGCTGCGCCTGGCGCTCGACCACGGCCTTGGCCAGCAGCGACCAGCCCAGGTAGGCGCTGCTGAGCACCAGCCCGGCCAGCAGCGCCCGCCGCGCCATCGGCCGCGCCCGCGCGAACCATGCCACGCCGCAGGCCAGCAGCAGCCAGACCGTGTAGAGCGGATCGATGATGAACACGCTGGACCACATTGCCGGTGGCGGCGCCAGCGGCCACCACAGCTGTGTCCCGTAGACGGTGAACGCATCCAGCAGCGGATGGGTGACCAGCGCGAGCTGGATTGCCCAGAACCACCGCCGCGGCGCTTCGGCCACGCGTCCGTCGCCGAAGCGCCGGAACAGCCACCACAGCAGGCCGCCCACCAGCGGCAGCACGAACAGCGAGTGGCTGAAGCTGCGGTGCACGGTCATGCGCACCACCGGATCGTCAGTCAGCAGCAGCGGCAGCGAATCCAGGTCCGGCAGGGTTCCCAGCGCAGCGCCGGCCAGCAGGGCGGCGCGGCGGTGGCGGGCGGGGGCGATGGCGGCGGCGACGGCGGCGCCAAGGACGATCTGGGTCAGTGAATCCATGCGCCGGATGCTACCAGCCGCCTTCACGCGCGCGGCGTGCCCGGACCTTCCTTTAACGGATGCCAACCCCGCAGCGGTCACAATGCAGCACGCCCCGCGCGCGTGTATCATGCGCGGCCATCTTTTCATCCGAATACAGGGATATAGCCCGATGTCCAGCTATCTCTTCACCTCCGAATCGGTCTCCGAGGGCCATCCGGACAAGATCGCCGACCAGATCTCCGATGCCGTCCTGGATGCCATCCTGGCGCAGGACAAGCGCGCCCGCGTGGCCTGCGAGACGTTGGTGAAGACCGGCGCGGCCATCGTCGCCGGCGAGGTCACCACCAGCGCCTGGGTCGACATCGAATCCCTGGCCCGCAAGGTCATCAACGACATCGGCTACAACAACTCCGACGTCGGCTTCGACGGCCACACCTGCGCCATCATCAACATGCTCGGCAAGCAGTCCCCGGACATCGCCGCCGGCGTGGACCGCAAGAAGCCGGAGGAACAGGGTGCGGGCGACCAGGGCCTGATGTTCGGCTATGCCTGCAACGAGGCCCCGGAGTTCATGCCGGCGCCGATCTACTACGCCCACCGCCTGGTGGAGCAGCAGGCCAAGATCCGCAAGAAGCGCAACTCGCCGCTGTCGTGGCTGCGCCCGGACGCCAAGAGCCAGGTCACCCTGCGCTATGACGAGGCGCACAAGGTGATCGGCCTGGACGCCGTGGTGCTGTCCACCCAGCACGATCCGGGCGTGAAGCAGAAGGACCTGGTCGAGGGCGTCTACGAGACCATCCTCAAGCCGGTCCTGCCGAAGAAGTGGCTGGAATCGCTGCCGAAGAAGAAGGTCCACATCAACCCGACCGGCATCTTCGTGATCGGCGGCCCGGTGGGCGACTGCGGCCTGACCGGCCGCAAGATCATCGTCGACAGCTACGGCGGCATGGCCCGCCACGGCGGCGGCGCGTTCTCGGGCAAGGACCCCTCCAAGGTCGACCGTTCCGCCGCCTATGCGGCGCGCTACGTGGCCAAGAACGTGGTCGCCGCCGGCCTGGCCGACAAGTGCGAGGTGCAGGTCTCCTACGCCATCGGCGTGGCCGAACCGACCTCGATCTCGGTCACCACCTTCGGCACCGGCCGCATCCCGGACGCGCAGATCGAGAAGCTGATCCGCCGGCACTTCGACCTGCGCCCCTATGGCATCGTCAAGATGCTCGACCTGATCCACCCGGTGTACCAGGCGACCGCCGCCTACGGCCACTTCGGCCGCAAGCCGTTCGAGGTCACCTACACCGATGCGGCCGGCCAGAAGCAGACCGCCACGGCCTTCTCCTGGGAGAAGACCGACCGCGCCGAGGCCCTGCGCGCCGACGCGAAGCTGAAGTAACAGCGCTGCACGGTTGCAGGACGAAGGCCGCCCCACCGGGCGGCCTTTTTTCCTGGGTCGCCGGCGGGCCGCCTCAACCGGCGCGTGCGGCCTTGCGCAGTTCGGCGGCGACCGCTTTCTTGACCCGTTCGGCTTCCGGGCTGTCGGGGCCGGAGTAGTCCAGTCCCTGGACCACGAACACGGTCTGGTCGCCGGCGGCGATGCAGTACGCCACCAGCGCGCGGCCGTCCTGGCGGGGGCCGGACACGTGGATGGCCAGGGTCTTCTGGTCCTGGTCCACCCGGGTGGTGTAGCCCACCGCCGCCGCGCCACGGGCCACCGCTGCGCGGCAGGCACGCATGTCCAGCCGCGAGGACGGGAAGCGGTCCACGTCGTAGCTCAGCGAAAAATCGTTGGCCGCCGCCGGGGTGGACGGCAGCGCGGTGGCCAGGGCCAGGACGGCCAGGGCGAGGGTCGCGGGACGG